>CAMGDK010000005.1 GCA_946042285.1 uncultured Clostridia bacterium
ACACCTAAGCCTTCGTCGGCAGCGTCAGATGTGTATAAGAGACAGGCGGAGGATAAAGGTATGAGTTTAGCTTATAAAAGAGTTTTGTTAAAGCTCAGCGGCGAGGTGCTTGCAGGAGAGAAGGGCACAGGTATTGACAATGATACTGTTTCTACTATCTGCAAGTCGGTAAAAAAGATTGCTGATATGGGTGCCGAAATCGGCATCGTTGTCGGTGGAGGTAACTTCTGGCGAGGCAGAACAAGCGAGCACATGGATAGAACGAGGGCAGATCATATCGGCATGCTTGCAACAGCTATGAATTCGCTTGCACTTTGCGATGCTTTAGAGCAGCTTGGTGCCGATGTCAGAGTTCAAACTGCCATTGAAATGAGGCAGATTGCTGAGCCGTATATCAGAAATAAGGCAATTCGTCATTTTGAAAAAGGAAGAATTGTAATTTTCGGATGCGGTACAGGCTCTCCTTTCTTCTCAACAGATACTGCAGCCGCGCTCAGAGCTGTTGAAATAAATGCCGATGTTCTTCTTAAGGCTACAAATGTTGACGGCGTTTACAACAAGGATCCTAATAAGTTTGACGATGCCGTTAAATATGACGAGGTTACATTTAAGGATGTATTGGTTCACGACATTAAGGTTATGGACTCAACTGCTTTTTCTATCTGCAAGGACAATGATCTTTCGATTCTCGTATTCGACCTTACAAATCCCGATAATGTTGTTAAGGCAGTATCGGGTGAGGCAATCGGTACACTTGTAAGAAACTAATTCAGATAACATACAAAAGAGAGGTAATCATATTATGGAATCTATTTTTGCTAAGACTAAAGAAAAAATGGAAAAATGCTTAACTTCACTCGAAAGAGATTTTTCTTCAATCAGGGCAGGCAGAGCTAATCCGGCAGTTCTCGATAAGGTTATGGTTGATTATTACGGTGTTCCGACTCCTATCAATCAAATGGCTGCCGTTAGCGTTCCGGAAGCAAGACTTCTTGTTGTTCAGCCTTGGGATGCATCTACACTTAAGGATATTGAAAAGGCAATCAGCGCTTCCGATATCGGCATAAACCCTCAAAATGACGGTAAGTGCATTAGGCTTTCCTTTCCTCAGCTTACAGAGGAGCATCGTAAGACATTGCAGAAGGATATTTCCAAAAGAGGCGAGGAAGCTAAGGTTGCTATTCGTAATGTAAGACGCGACGCTATGGACGATTTGAAGAAGCTCAAAAAGGATAACGAAATCACTGAAGATGATCAAAAAGACGGTGAAAAGAAGCTTCAGGATATTACCGATGACTACATCAAGCAGTCCGAGGTAATTACAAAGAAAAAGGAAGAAGAAATTATTTCTCTTTAATTTTATCGTTTTAAGGGCGACTGTACGGTCGCCCTATAACTGTATTTTACAGTAAATGCATTTATTGATTTTGATGGCTTGTATTGTAAAAAGCGGAGAAGGGAATATGGCAATTTTTAATAAAAATTCAAATGATATTAAGGAAATAACGGCAGATAGCTTTTCTGTTTTGCCGAATCATATCGGAATAATTATGGACGGTAACGGCAGATGGGCTAAAAAGAGAGCAATGCCGAGAACAGTCGGTCATAAGGCAGGGGCAGAGGTTTTTAGGGCAATCAGTAAAGAGTGCAGCAGATTGGGTATAAAATATGTCACCTTCTATGCATTCTCAACAGAGAATTGGAAACGCCCAAAGGAAGAAGTCGATGCCTTGATGAATTTATTTAAGGACTATCTTCTTGAGGCAAAAAGCGATATTACTCAATCCGGTGACATTAGACTCAAATTCATTGGGGAAAGGGTAGGCATTTCAAATGACCTTCTTGCATTGATGGATGAAGCCGAAGAAGAAACCGAATCTCACACAGGTACAACCGTTTATCTTGCAATAAATTACGGCGGAAGACAGGAAATTGTATCAGCAGTAAACAAGCTTATTGCAAGCGGTAAAACAGAAATTACCGAAGATGACATCAGCAGCAATGTTTACACAGTTCCTGAATGTGATTTGATCATTCGACCGAGCGGTGAAGAAAGACTTTCAAACTTTCTTTTATGGCAGGCTGCGTACAGTGAATTTTGGTACAGTGATGTTTTGTGGCCTGATTTTAAAGCTGATGATTTACATGCGGCACTTCGTGAATTTGAAAAAAGAAATCGCCGCTTTGGAGGATAATTATGAAACAAAGAGTTATTACTGCTATTGCGCTTCTTGCAATTCTTGCAGTTGTTGTTTGGCAAATTTATACACCCGTTCTTGTTATTGCTGTTGCAGTGCTTTCTGCTATTGCAACCGGTGAAATTATGAGATGCGCAAAGGTTGAAAACACCTTCATCAAGGTAGTCGGTATTGTATTTTCTGTATTTGTGCAGCTATTTGCAAGCTCCAAGGTGCTTGAACCTGTTGTTTCTGCAGATGTTTGGGGTTGCATAGTAAATGCGGTTCCTAATATTGTGTTCGTTGTTGCGCTTATTCTTGTATTTCTTCTTGCCATGCTCAAGGGATATGCTTACACAACATTTGAGGATGTTGCAATATCTGCCTTTGCAAGCATAATTGTACCTTACGGATTTAGCATTTTTATCAGACTTCGTGATATGTTTGATAACGGTCAGTTTGGTATTTATTTAATTTTCTACGCTCTTATTTGTGCTTTAGCAACCGATTCAGGTGCGCAGCTTGCAGGAATGGCTTTCGGCAAGCATAAGATGTCGCCGAACATTTCACCGAAAAAGACAGTCGAGGGTGCATTCGGTGGTATCATTTTCAGCATAGTTCTCAATGCTGTTGCGCTCACTGTTTACAACAAGGTTGCAACAGTTCCGATTGATAAGCCTATGGCAACACTGTTGCTTGCAGCGTCACTCCCTGTATCATTTATGGGTATGATGGGTGATTTGTCAGCATCAGTACTTAAGAGAAATTTTGATGTTAAGGATTTTGGCAGAATTTTCCCAGGACACGGCGGAGTAATGGATCGAATGGATTCTTCACTATTTACTCTTCCTCTTACATACGCTATTGCGCTTATTTCAAAAAGTGTTTTTTAATTTAATTTAACACGGTATTTTAGGTGGTAATATGAAAAGTATTTCTCTTTTGGGCTCAACAGGCTCAATAGGCACGCAAAGTCTTGATGTTTGCAGGATGCATGGCTATTCTGTTAAGTGCCTGACTGCAAATTCACGTGTTGATATAATAGAGACTCAGGTTAGAGAATTTAAGCCTGATCTTGTATGTATCATGAACGAGGACGCAGCTGCCGATTTAAAAACAAGAATCAAGGATACTTCAACAAAGGTATGCTGTGGTATGGAAGGTCTTATCGAGTGTGCAACCTATGATAAGGCAGACACTGTGCTTAATTCCGTTGTAGGCATGGTTGGTCTTCAGCCTACTCTTGAGGCTATCAAGGCAAGGAAGACAATTGCACTTGCAAACAAGGAAACTCTTGTTGCAGGCGGTCACCTTGTTACAAATCTTGCAAAGGAAAACGGTGTTAGTATTCTTCCGGTAGATAGTGAGCATTCAGCTATATTTCAGGCTATGCAGGGCTCACCGTCAAAGAAAGCAATTAAGAAAATAATTCTTACAGCATCGGGAGGACCGTTTTTTAACAAAAAGCTTGATGAGCTTGAAAATGTTACTGCAGCCGATGCGTTAAAGCATCCTAATTGGGATATGGGTGCAAAAATAACCATAGACTCAGCTACAATGATGAACAAGGGGCTTGAATTTATTGAGGCTAAATGGTTGTTTGATATGCCAAACGACGATATTGAAATTGTTGTTCATAGGGAATCGGTTGTCCATTCGGCTATTGTATATCAGGATAATTCCATGATTGCACAGCTTGGAGTGCCTGATATGAGAATTCCTATTCAATATGCGCTCACTTATCCCGAAAGAGAGCCAAGCCCTGTAAAAGAATTGTCTTTAGCCGATTACGGTAAGCTGACCTTCTTTGAGCCGGACTATGACACATTTAAGTGTATAAATGTATGTAGGCATGCAATAGAGCTCGGCGGTCTTCATCCGGCAGCCGCAAACGGTGCCAATGAAGAAAGTGTCAGACTTTTTCTTGAAGGAAAAATTAAATTTACCGATATTGCATATCTTAATAATGAAGCTATGCTGAATGCTGATGATAAAGTTAATTTCACTCTTGCCGATGTCCTTGAAACAGATAAAAAGGCAAGACAATATGTAATCGAGGCGGTTAAGTGAGTATTACTTCTGTTTGGAATTCTGTCTATCCTGTGTTAATTGCGATATTGTTTTTTGAGTTTATTATTGTCATTCATGAGGGCGGTCATTTTATTGCAGCCCGACTGATGAAAATAAAGGTCAACGAATTTTCAATCGGCATGGGACCGAAGATTTTTCAATTTAAAAGGAATGAAACTAAATATACATTAAGGCTAATTCTCTTTGGCGGATATTGCGCCATGGAGGGTGAGGATTCCGAAAGTGAGGACGAAAACGCATTTTCAAAGAAAAAGGTTTTGCCGAGAATATTTGTTGTTGTGTCCGGTGCTTTGATGAATTTACTGTTGGGATTTATTATTGTTTTGATTATAACGGCATCTTCAAGCTTAGTCGGCACTACCGAAATTGCGATGTTTGAGGATAATGCTGTCAGTCAAAATTCCGGATTACAAAAGGGTGATGTAATCAAAAGCTTTGACGGTATGCGTATATACACAACAAACGATGTATCAACCGCATTTTCAAGAACTGTCGGTAATGAGGTTGATGTTGTAGTATTGAGAAACGGAAAAGAAAAAAAGATTAATGTAAGGTTTGATACCGAGGAATTTGAGGGCAGACAGTATATTAAAATGGACTTTTGGCTTCGCGGTGTTGATAAGACCTTTTCAAATGTTATAATTCAATCATGCAAGGAGTTTGTTTCTTACGGCAGAATGGTCTTTTTGTCGGTACACGATTTGCTCGTGGGCAGATTTGGAGTTTCTGACATGAGCGGTCCTGTCGGTACCGTTTCGGTTGTCTCCGATGCGGTAAAAACATCTATGAAATCCTCTTTAAGAATTATGGCATTGCTAACCATCAATGTCGGCTTGTTTAATCTTTTTCCCGTTCCGGCACTTGACGGCTGGAGATTGTTTGTGCTTTTAGGAGAGGGAATTACTAAAAAGAAGCTTCCTACAAAGCTTGAATATATGATAAACGCTGTTGGGCTTGTGCTTTTACTGGGTCTAATGTGCTTCGTTACATTCAGTGACATAACAAAGCTTTTGTAATTGTTTGAGGTGAAAACATGGAAAGAAGAGTTAGTAAAAAAATCAAATTAGGTAACACATTTATCGGCGGAGACAGTGACATACTTGTTCAAAGCATGCTAAACATTCCGTCAACCGATATTGAAGGCTCGGTTTCTCAGGCTAAGGAGCTTGCGGCAGCAGGATGTCAGGTCATTCGATTTGCAATACCTAACGTAGAAGCTCTTAATTTGATTGAGCCTATAAAAAACGCTGTTGATGTTCCTCTTGTAGCAGATATTCATTTTGATTACAAGCTTGCTCTCGGAGCAGTTGATAGAGGTATTGATAAAATACGAATCAATCCCGGTAATATAGGTGATGAGTCGCGAGTAAAGGCGGTTGCAGATGCTTGTAAAAATAAGAATATTCCGATAAGAATCGGTGTTAATTCAGGTTCTCTTGAAAAGGAAATCCTTGCAAAATACGGCTCACCAACACCAAAAGCTATGGTGGAGTCTGCTTTGTATCATGCAAGATTACTTGAAAAATATGATTTTGATGATATTGTAATTTCGATTAAATCATCAAATGTGGAAACGATGATAAATGCCTATGAGCTTGCAGCTGAAAGCTGTAATTATCCGCTTCATCTCGGTGTTACGGAGGCGGGAACAGAGCGCATGGGAATTATAAAGTCATCAATTGGTATCGGATCTCTTATTACAAGAGGTATCGGTGATACCATCAGAGTAAGCCTTACTGACGAGCCGGTTAAAGAGGTGTTTGCCGGCTTTGATATACTTAAGGCTATTGGATTGAAGAAGGACAGTCCTTATTTAATTTCCTGTCCAACCTGCGGAAGAACAAGAATTGATCTTGTAGGTCTTGCAAAGCAGGTAGAAGAAAGGCTTAGGGATTGCAGGAAGCCTATTAAGGTTGCAGTTATGGGTTGCGTTGTCAACGGACCCGGTGAAGCAAGAGAGGCTGATATTGGAATTGCCGGCGGGGACGGCAACGGTCTTATCTTTAAAAAAGGTGAGATATTAAGGAAGGTCGATGAAAAAGATCTTCTTGAAGAATTGATGAAGGAAATTGAGAAGCTATAATGAATAAATTTTCGGATTATTTTTCAAATTATGTTAATTCAACTGAATTAGGTGCAATAGGCACAGGCGAAATTACATCCTTTACAATATCAAGGGAAAGGCGTTCGCTTAATATAGGTCTTAACCTCGGCGCATTTGTAAATTGCGATGTTATTCTTAATGCTGAAAAATCTATTGCTTTTGCGATGGATTTGAAGAAGGTTGTAATAAATCCAAGATTTCCAAAAAGTGAATTCAGCGTAGATAACATTGAAAATATACTTGGGTATGTAAAAAAGGACTTTACCGTTGTTAACGGATTCTTTGACGGTGTTGAAGCAGATATTGAAGATAATATTTTAAGTCTGTTTTTAAAAAAAGGCGGTAAGGATGTTCTCGAGTCTCAAAAAATCGACATTCTCGTCAGCAAAAAGCTTTTTGAGTTATTTGGTGTTGATTATGATATTTCCTTTATGGAGGTTCAGGCTTTTGATATTGAGAAAGCAGTAAGGGAAGCTGTTGAGGAGAAGAGAATTGAGCAGGAACAACGAAAGAGCGAGGAACTGGAAAATGTTGTTCATGAGCAGTGGGGAAGCCTTCCTCTTTACAAGGATACAATAAAGAAAATTTACGGTAAAAGCATAAGCGAGAAGCCGAAGCCGATCGCCGAATTATCTACCGATGATGGCTATATTACGGTTTGGGGCGACGTTCTTAAAACTGAATCAAGGGAGACTAAAAGAGGAAACAGCAAGATTTTTGATTTTGACATCAGCGATTATTCGTCTTCAATTTCCGTAAAAATGTTTGATGATAAAAAGCTTATTGACTCCTTAGAGGAAAAGCTAAAGGAATGCAAAACGCTTTTAGTCAGCGGTAATTATCAGTTTGATACATACACAAATCAATATGTTTTAAGACCAAATGCAATTTCAAGCATTAAGAGAATAGAGAAAACAGATGATGAGCCTGAAAAAAGAGTTGAGCTTCACCTGCATACCTCCTTGTCTGAAATGGACGGTATTTCCGCTCCAAAGGCACTCGTTAATCAGGCAATTAAATGGGGACATAAGGCTATTGCCGTTACGGACCACGGCGTTGTACAGGCATTGCCTGAAGCTTATAATGCCGCAAAGGGAAAAATTAAGCTTATTCTCGGTATGGAGGGATACTTGGTTGATGATAGCCTATATCCCAACTTTATGGAGCTTAAAACAAATCAGTACAAGCGTCATCATATAATCCTTCTTGTAAAGGAGGATACATCATTAGATGAGTCAATTCCTCCCGAAGAAAGAAAGTACGGCAGGAAAAATCTTTATCAAATGATTTCTGCATCTAATGTTAAATACTTTAAAGGTCGTCCGCTTATCCCGAAAAGCATGCTTGCTTCAAAAAGAGACGGCCTTATCATTGGCTCTGCCTGCGAACAAGGTGAGGTTTATCAGGCAATTCTTAATGATGAGGCAGATGAAGAGCTTTTAAAGCTTGCAGAGTTTTATGATTATCTTGAAATTCAGCCAAACGGCAACAATGAGTTTATGCTTAGAACAAGTAATGAAGAATATCTTACTACTAAGCGCGGCGAAAAGAAAAAGAATATATATTGGAAGATTAACACCGAAGATGATTTAATCAATATAAATAAAAAAATCATTTGGCTTGCCGATACTCTCGGTAAGCCTGTTGTAGCAACCGGTGATGTTCATTTCCTTGAAGAAAAGGATGCAAAGTTCAGAGCTATAATTATGGCTTCAAAAGGCTTCGATGATGCCGATCAACAAGCCCCTCTTTACTTTAAAACAACAAAGGAAATGCTTGATGATTTTGCATGGGCAGGGGACAGAGCAAAGGAATTTGTTATTGACAATCCTAACAAAATTGCAGACAGTATAATGGATAATATTCCTCCTATCCCTCCCGGAACATTTCAACCGCATATTGAAGGTGCTAACGAGGAGCTTACCGAAAAATGTTGGAGCAGAGCAAAAGAATTATACGGCGATCCTGTTCCTGAATATGTTGCTTCAAGGCTTCAGCGTGAGCTCGATTCAATCATTAACCATGGCTTTGGAGTGTTGTATGTTATTGCAAAGCGACTTGTTGAAGAAAGCGAGAGGAACGGATACCTTGTAGGCTCAAGAGGCTCAGTCGGTTCCTCCTTTGCAGCACACATGGGTGGTATTTCGGAGGTTAATCCGCTTGCTCCTCATTACTATTGTAAAAAATGTAAGCACAGTGAGTTCATTCTTGATGGCTCTGTCGGTTCGGGATTTGATCTGCCAAAGAAGAATTGTCCGGTCTGTGGCGAGCTTATGAAGCGTGACGGTCATGAAATCCCGTTTGAAACCTTCTTGGGCTTTGACGGCGACAAGGAGCCTGATATTGACCTTAATTTTTCCGATGAATACCAGTCAAGGTCACACAGGTACACTGAAGAGCTTTTCGGTAAGGAATATGTGTTCAAGGCAGGTACTATGGCAACCGTTGCCGATAAAACTGCTTACGGATATGTTATGAAATATCTTGACGAAAGAGGTATTCAAAACACTACACCACGTGCCGAAATTGACAGATTGACTGTCGGATGTACAGGAATAAAGCGTACAACAGGTCAGCACCCGGGAGGAATGGTAGTTGTTCCGGACAAGTACACTGTTGAGGATTTCACACCGATTCAATATCCGTCAAACGATGAAAAGAAGGGCACATATACAACTCATTTTGACTTTAAAAATTCATTGCATGACACTCTTTTAAAGCTTGATGAGCTTGGTCATGCTAATCCTACACTTTATAAATATCTTGAGGATGCAACAGGCATTCCGGTAATGGATGTTGACCTGTCAGATCCAAAGATTTATCAGCTTATTACATCAACTGAGCCTATCGGTGTTTCTCCTGAGGATATTGATTGTAACACCGGTACTCTTGCTATTCCCGAGATGGGAACTCCGTTTGTTATCGGTATGCTCGAAGAGGCACAGCCCAAAACATTTGCAGATCTTCTTCAAATATCGGGCTTGTCTCATGGTACTGATGTATGGCTCGGTAACGCACAGGAGCTTATACAAAACGGTACTTGTACAATTTCCGAGGTTATCGGTTGTCGTGACGATATTATGACCTATCTTCTTCATAAGGCTGAAAAATATGAAAGAGAGACGGGAAAGGAGTCTCCGCTTGCGAAGAAGGATTGCTTTAAAATCATGGAATATACCCGTAAGGGTAAAGCACCGAAGGAGCTTCCTCCTTATGAAGAGGCAATGAAAACAGTCGGTGTCGAACAGTGGTATATTGATTCATGCTACAAAATTAAATACATGTTCCCTAAAGCTCATGCGGCAGCCTATGTCATTGCAGCATTGAGAATTGCATGGTACAAGATTTATAAGCCGATTGAGTTTTACTCTGCTTATTTTACAGTTCGAGGCGGAGCAATTGATGCTGTTTCAGCTGTTGCAGGTAAGGCTGCCGTTAAGGCAAAGATGGATGAATATAAAGCAAAGAAAAAGAATAATTTACCGATAACAGCTAAAGAGGAATCAACCTATGTTGTAAATCAAATTGTTATTGAAATGCTTGCAAGAGGTATCGAATTCTTACCTGTTGACATATATAAGTCGGATTCCCGAATTTATGTTATTGAGGATGGTAAAATAAGACTGCCCTTCGGTGCAATCGACGGTATAGGCGAGAATGCAGCTAAATCTATTGCAGATGCAAGAAATGACGGAGGCGGTGAGTTTTTGTCATACGATGATTTGATGGCAAGAGCAGGCATCGGCAGCAGTGTCGTTGAATCCTTAAAGGAGGCAGGTGCTCTCGGTGATATGCCGGAGTCAAACCAAATATCTTTGTTTTAATAATTTATTCTTGACATATAATTAGTCTTGTGGTAGCATATTACCACATTACTACGCTAAAGCGTTTTTAGTTCGGAGAAATACTTATGAAAAGATATTCAAAATTGACACCAATCGGCAGCAGAGATTTGTTGTTTGAGGAATGTGATGACAGACGCAAGGTTGAGGCAACTCTTTCCGACTTGTTTAAGGAAAAGGAGTACAGGAAGGTGCTTACACCTACCTTGGAGTTTTTTGATGTGTTTAACAACGATACTCTCGGTATTGAGTCGGAGGAGATGTACAAGCTTTCCGATAATCAAGGAAGAACTATCGTTTTAAGACCTGATAATACTGCTCCTATCGCTCGACTTGTTGCTACAAGACTTTCAAAGGAAGATTTTCCTGTCAGACTTTACTACAATCAAAGTGTGTTTGTCCGCAACAAGCAGCTTGCAGGCAGGACCGATGAAATTCAGCAAAGCGGCATCGAGCTTATCGGTGACGGCAGTATTGATGCTGATATTGAAGTTATTTCAATGGCTTATGAGGCGCTTAAAAGAAATCAGGTTAATTCATTTAAGCTTGAGCTTTGTCATGCCGGATTCTTTAATACAATCCTTGAGCGTATGAATCTCACTCCTGCTCAAAAGGCTGACATTTGTAATTATATTGAAGGCAAGAATTATGCTGCGCTCGGTGTTATGCTTGATGAGATCGGTGATAGCAAGGAAACAGAAATAATCAGAAAGCTACCGCGATTGTTTGGCGATGCATCTGTAATTAAAGAGGCAAAGTCGCTGTATAACGATGAAAAAGCATGCTTGGCACTTGATTATCTTGAGCTGTTATATAATCGTCTTTGTGATGCAGGATTCGGCGACAATATTCTTATTGACCTTGGTTTAGTAAACAGAAGTAATTACTACACCGGAGTTATATTCCGCGGATATGCACAAGGAAGCGGTGTTACAGCGCTGTCGGGCGGTAGATATGATAATCTTATCGGTGAGTTCGGTCTTGATGCTCCGGCGGTTGGATTTGGTGTTGATGTAACCGCTCTTTGCGATGTTATGAGAGAGGAGATTAACATTGAACGACCTTTAAGAATTGCTTTAACAAAGGGAAGACTTGAAAAATCATCCGTTTCATTATTTAAAAAAATGGGGCTTGATACCACCGAGCTTGAGAATAAAGGAAGGCGCTTAATTCTTCCTGTTGATGAATACGAAGCAGTCTTGTCAAAAGCACCCGATGTTATTACTTATGTTGAGCATGGTGTGTGTGATATAGGTGTAGTGGGTAAAGATACAATTGTTGAGCACGGTAATTCTTTTTACGAGGTGCTTGACCTTGATATAGGAAAGTGCAGGTTTGCACTTGCTTGTCCGAAGGGTACGGATTTCTTCTCGGGATACAAGCGCAAGGTTGTTGCAAGTAAGTACCCAAAGGTTGCAAGAGAGTTTTTTAAATCTAAAGGCATGGATGTTGATATTATCAAGATTGAGGGTAGCGTTGAGCTTGCTCCGCTTCTCGGTCTTGCAGACGGAATTGTTGATATTGTTGAAACAGGCTCAACGCTTAAGGAAAACGGATTAGAGGTTGTTGCCGATATTATGCCGATTTCTGCAAGAGTAATTGTTAATATGGCTTCCATGAAATTAAGAAAAAATGAAATTGAAGCTTTCTTAAGTGACCTTGAGTTAGCTGCAAAGGTATAATCGCAGTTTTAGATTGTCAGAGGTGGATATATGAATATTACAAAGGCAAACGGCAAGACGGAGTATGAGCTTATTGAAGCATTAAAGAAGCGTGCCGGTGAAACAGATAAAAAGATTGTTGATGCAGTAACAACAATTATAAACTCTGTAAAAGAGCAGGGTGATGAAGCAGTAAGGGAGTTTACTGTTCGATTTGACGGAATGGCTCCTAAAAAAACTATCGTTGAAAAAGAGGAGCTCAAAGCGTATTACGACGAAGCGGATGAGCAATTTAAAAGCGCAATAGTAAATGCAAAAAATAATATTTACGATTTTCATAAGCGTCAGGCACAGCAGTCGTGGATGACTACACAGGAAAACGGCATAATTATGGGACAGCGCGTAAGAGGTCTTAACAGAGTCGGTATATATGTTCCCGGTGGAACTGCTGCATATCCGTCCTCTGTACTTATGAATGCAATCCCTGCAAAAATTGCCGGTGTTAAGGAAATTATTATGGTTACTCCTCCGGGTGAATTCGGTAATCCAAATCCCGACATTATGGCTGCAGCTTATGTTGCAGGTGTTGACAGGGTGTTCCTCGTTGGCGGAGCTCAGGCTGTTGCAGCACTTGCTTACGGAACCGAAAAAATAACGAAGGTAGATAAAATTGTAGGACCGGGTAATATTTTTGTTGCGACAGCAAAGAAGCTTTTGTACGGCGTTGTTGATATTGACATGGTAGCCGGACCTTCGGAAATACTCATAGTTGCAGACAAAACAGCAAAGCCTTCTTTTCTTGCTGCCGATTTAATGAGTCAGGCTGAGCATGATAAGATGGCATCGGCTATTTTGCTTACTACATCATCCGATATTGCAAAAGCAACTGCAAAGGAAATTGAGAGACAGATTAAATTCCTTCAACGACAGGAAATAATTGAGCAGTCACTTAACGATTACGGTGAGATTATCGTTTGCGAAAATCTTGAACAGGCTATTGATTTTGCAAATGAATTGGCACCGGAGCATTTAGAGCTATGTGTTGAAGAGCCGTTAAAGTATATTGGAAAGATTGATAATGCCGGCTCGGTATTTCTCGGTAACTATTCACCTGAGCCTTTAGGCGACTATTACGCAGGACCTAATCATGTGCTTCCTACAAGCGGTACTGCTCGCTTCTTTTCACCGCTTTCTGTTGATAGCTTTATTAAGAAAAGCTCATTTATATATTATACCGAGCAAGAGCTCGCCAATGCAAAGGATGATATTGTTAAACTTGCCGATACGGAGGGTTTAACTGCTCATGCTAATTCTATTAAGGTACGATTTGAATAATGAAAAAAAGTAAGATAATTCCGATCTCTTTCTTTGTATTACTCATTGTATTGTTTTCCGCTTTTACTGCTAATAATGACAAAAAGACGGTTGATGATGCTAATTCTTCAACTGCGGAATCACAAGCAATCGAATATATCAAGGAAGATAATATCCTTGCGGTAAATTATTTCGATGTTGGACAGGGCGATTGCGAATTTATTGAGCTTCCGAATGATATGTGCATGCTTATAGATTCAGGTGAATACGGTAACGGTGATGAAATTATATCAAAAATAAATTATCTTGGATATGATAGGATTGACTATGTGGTTGCCACTCATCCTCATTCCGACCATATAGGGACGATGAGTGAAATCATAAAGGAATTTGAAATCGGCGATATTTATATGCCCAGAGCAACCTCTACATCATCAACCTATCAATATTTGCTTGAAACAATTTCAAACGAAGGCTTAAAGATTCATACCGCTAAAGCAGGTAAGAATGTCTATAAGGACAATAGCTTGAGTATTGACATTCTTTCGCCATCCGGCGATGAGTATAAGGATTTGAATAATTATTCCGTTGTTGTTAAGATTACATACGATTCTTCCTCGTTTTTATTCACGGGAGATGCGGAGTCGTTGGTTGAAAAGGAAATGATTTCAAATTCATATTCAATGCTTCAAAGTGATGTTCTTAAGGTTGGTCATCACGGCAGTAAATACTCATCGTCAAATGATTTTATTGATGCAGTGTCTCCGGAATATGCTGTAATTTCATGCGGCAGTGGCAACACATACGGTCACCCGCACGAGCAGGCATTGAATAGGATTGCGAAATCGACAACTAATATTTTCAGAACTGATAAATACTCTGATATTAGATTTGAAACTAACGGCGACGGTACATATAAGTACACTCTTAATTTTTTTGATGAGCTTACGGTGGTAGAATAATGAAATGGATTGTTGACAGAATTGAAGGCAATGTTGCAGTGCTTGAGCTATCAAGAAATGTAACTGTAAATATTCCCGTGAATTGCCTGCCAAACGGTGTCAAAGAAAATGATGTCATATCATTATCAATTGATAGTGATGAAAAAAAGGATAGATTGGAAAAAATTAAAAATCTTGAAAACAGTCTTTTTGTTGATTAGAGGTATATGTAATGAGAAAAGCAGAGGTAATTAGAAATACAAAGGAAACACAGATTTCAGTTAAGCTTAATCTTGACGGTGGGGAAGTTAATGTTTCTACCGGAATAGGCTTTTTTGATCACATGCTTACGGCTTTCGGTGTGCATGGAGGATTCGGTCTTGAAATTAAGGTTGACGGAGACCTTGAGGTTGACACTCATCATACCGTAGAGGATACAGGTATTGCTCTTGGTATGGCTTTCAATCAGGCTCTTGGTGATATGAGCGGAATTAAGCGATATGGCAGCTTTTATATTCCCATGGATGAAAGTCTTGCATTTTGCTCTCTTGATATTTCTAACAGACCGTTTCTTGTTTTTAAGGCTTCGTTTGAGCAAGAGCTTTGCGGTGATTACGAAACATGTGTCACAGAAGAATTTTTTAGAGCCTTTGCTATGAATTCATGTATTACGCTGCATATAAATGTCCCTTACGGTGCTAATGCACATCATGAGATTGAAGCAATATTTAAGGCAGTCGCTCATGCTCTAAGTATAGCTGTTGAAAAGAATGATGATGGAGCTGTGTTGTCAACAAAAGGAGTTTTGTAATATGATTATATTTCCTGCAATTGATATTATCGACGGCAATCCTGTAAGATTATATAAGGGTGATTTTTCAACAGCAAAGCAGGTCGCATCAGATGCACTTGAGACCGCTTTTGGATTTCAAAAGGCAGGGTGCACATGGATTCACATGGTTGACCTTGACGGCTCGCTGAAAAAAGAGCCGGTTAACAGCGAAACATTTATTTCCGTTGCAAAGCAAACCGATTTAAAGGTTGAGCTTGGCGGCGGAATAAGAACTATGAACGACATAGATTTTTATGTAAATAATAATATCAGCAGAATAATTCTTGGCTCGGTTGCGATTAAAAATCCCGATCTTGTTAAAGAGGCGGTTAAGGAATTCGGTTCTGTTATAGCAGTTGGAATTGATGCAAAAAACGGTTATGCAGCTTCTGAAGGTTGGCTCGAAAAAAGTGATTTGTACTATATAGAGCTTGCAAAAAGAATGGAGGATTACGGCGTTGAAACGATAATATATACCGATATTAGTAAAGACGGAACATTATCGGGACCGAATATAGATCAGCTTGTTGAGCTTAACAAAGCCGTTTCCTGCAACATTACTGCCTCAGGCGGTGTTACATCAATGAACGATATAATTACATTGCGTGATAATGACATGTACGGTGCAATTTGCGGTAAAAGCATTTACGAAGGCACTCTTGATCTTAAGACAGCTGTGGAGGTGTGCAAATGATAGATGTTGAAAAATATTTTAAAAAAGCAGATTTGCTTCCTGCAATAATTCAAGAAGACTCTACCGGTGAGGTTTTGATGCTTGCATACATGAACAGAGAGTCGATGAAAAAAACATTGGAAACCGGATACACATGGTTTTATTCTCGCTCAAGGCAGGAGCTTTGGAATAAGGGCGCTACGTCGGGACATCTTCAAAAAATTGTGTCAATTTACGGTGATTGTGACGATGACACCTTACTTATCAAGGTTATTCAGACAGGTTCTGCCTGTCACACCGGTAATCATTCTTGTTTTTTTAATGAGATTAAAGGAGAATTTTAATGGATTATATTAAGAACGAATATAACACAATTCTTGAAAGAAAGGGTGCGCAGCAGGAGGGCTCATACACCTGCTACCTTTTTGATCAAGGTATTGATAAGATATTAAAAAAAGTAGGCGAGGAATGTACCGAAATGGTTATCGCCGCAAAGAACAATGACAAAGAAGAAACAGTATATGAGATTACCGATCTTATTTATCATACACTTGTTATGATGGCTAATCAGGGCATCACTCCTGAGGATGTTGAGGCAGAGCTTCATAAAAGGGCTGAAAAAGCAGGTAATCTTAAAAAATTTCATCAGGTAGATAAAAACACATAATGTCTTATAAAAAATGGGTCGTAGCAGATGCCGACAAGGATACGGCATCTGTTTTGAGTGAAAAACTTAATATTGATCCTTTTATTGCATTTTTACTTGTTACAAGAGGAATTAAAGACGAGCTTACAGCCTCTGAATTTATTTCGGATAGTTGTAGGTTTGTTTCGCCGCTATCATTTAAGGATATGGATAAGGCTGTCAGTCGTATAAATTTGGCTCTTGATAACTGTGAAAAAATTTGTGTTTTCGGTGACTATGACTGTGACGGAGTTACCGCTACCGCATTACTCGTAAGCTTTCTTGAGAGCCTTGGCGCAGACGTATTTTATTACATTCCGGATCGTATAACAGATGGGTACGGAATGAATTTTAAAGCTATTGATTACATCAAGGAATGCGGCACAAAGTTGATTATTACCGTCGATAACGGTATTTCTGCTTTTGATGAGGCTAAATACATTTACTCGCTCGGAATGGAGCTTGTTGTAACAGATCATCACCAGATAGACAAAAGGCTTCCTGAGGCTGAAGCGGTTGTTAATCCGCACAGGGAGGACAATGATTTAACCTTTAAAAGCTATTCGGGTGTAGGCGTAGCGTTTAAGCTTGCCTGCGCATTGTACGATGGCGATGTTGATGAAATGATTGAGCAGTACGCTGATTTGGTTGCTATCGGGACAATAGGTGATGTTGTTTCTCTAAAAAGCGAAAACAGAGAGCTTGTAAAAGCAGGCTTAAGGCTGATTAGTGACAATTCAAGAATAGGTGTTTGCGCACTTAAGTCTGTTGCTGGCTGTGATAATAATGTTTCGGCGGGTGCTGTTGCATTTCAGCTTTGTCCGAGAATAAATGCCGCAGGCAGAATGGACCGTGCTTCTATTGCGGTTGAGCTGCTTTTGTCAGATGATTATGAGGATGCTTGCTTCAAAGCAGAACAGCTAAATACTGAAAATACTCACAGACATGAGGTTGAGAATAATATTATTAAGGCTCTTGATGGACAGATTGCGAAAAATCCGTTTTTAATTCAAGACAGAGTAATAGTATTGGCAGGAGATGGATTTCATAAGGGTGTTGTAGGAATATGCGCGGCTCATATTGCAGAAAAGTACGGCAAGCCTGCAATTGTTTTAGGTATTGATGAAAACGGTGAGGCTACCGGCTCTGCAAGGAGCATCGAGGGCTTTAATATATTTGACGCTATTATGTCCTGTCGTTCTTTATTAAGCCATTTCGGTGGTCATCCGTTAGCTGCAGGACTTGGACTGAATGCTGATGATATAGATGAGTTTAGACTGCAAATAAATAATTTTGCTGAATTAAACTATCCTGTTATGCCTGTACAAACATTGAATATTGACTGCAAGCTTTCTCCTTTTTATCTTAACACTGATCTTGTTGAAAGCCTTGAACTCCTTGAACCGTACGGTGCAGATAATTTACAGCCGATATTCGGTCTGTATAATTTCACATTAATGAGTGTTACGCCTATCGGCGAGGGAAGGCATGTACGCCTTGAAATTACAAAGAAAAACAAAGCTGTTCGGGTGGTTAAATTTAAGACTACTGTTGATGATATTCCTTATAAAGTCGGTGACAATATAGATCTTGCAGTTAAGCTTTCGGAAAATTTTTATAAGGGCAAAAAGTTCTTATCTGTTCAAGCGGTTGACATACGCAAAAGCGGCATTGACTATGACAGGTATTTTAATGAAAAATCACAATATGAATTATTTAAACTCGGTAAGTTAGACTCTGCCGTTGTTTATCCCGACAGGGATGCCTGCTCATATATTTACAGGTTTTTAAAGCAGAACAACGGGTGGAATTTCAGCATCGACGACTTGTATTTTGAGCTTTGCTCAAAAATCACCTACGGTCAGCTTAATTACGCCTTAGAGGCTTTTATTCAAAGCGGCTTAATCACATTAAATGACTCTGTTGTTCTGAATAAGGTTACAGAAAAGAAGGATCTTGAAGGAACAGATATATTAAAATCATTGAAGGGAAGGCTGAAAATTGACTGAAATTGCATATGAAGATTATGATGACGGCTTTGCAGATTTTTTTGAAGAAATTAAGCTTAACCCTCAGTATGATGTTGAGTTAATAGAAAAAGCATATAATCTGGCTGAGGATGCGCACAGAAATCAGCGAAGGCGTTCAGGTGAGCCTTATATTATGCACCCTGTTGCAGTTGCAAAAATTCTTACAAAGCTCGGTATGGATAACGAATGTATTATTGGCGCATTGCTCCACGATGTTGTTGAGGATACAGAGTACGACCTTGACTATATTCGTAAAGAATTCGGCGACGAGGTTGCTTTGCTTGTTGACGGCGTTACAAAGCTTGGTCAAATTCCGCTCTCTACAAGAGAAGAGGTTCAGGCAGAGAATATAAGAAAAATGTTCATCGCAATGAACGAGGATGTACGAGTTATCATTATTAAGCTTTGTGACAGATTGCATAATATGAGAACTCTTGAACACATGCCTGAATATAAGCAAAGAGAAAAAAGCTTGGAAACTCTTGAAATATATGCTCCGATTGCTCATCGTCTCGGTATCCGTGCCATTAAAGAGGAGCTTGAAGACCTTGCTATTTACTACCTTGATCCAATCGCGTATAAAGAGATAGAGAAAAACCTATCTATGAAGAAGGAGCAGGGTGAGGGCTTCTTAAAGGATATTACTCAGCAGATTGATGAGAGAATATCTCCTATAATGTCAAATATTCAAATTACATCAAGAGTCAAATCCGTTCACGGTATTTTCAGAAAGGTTTATATCAAGGGTAAAAACTTTGAGCAGATTTTTGATATTTATGCAGTTAGAATTATCGTTGATTCATTGATTGATTGCTACAACGCTCTTGGCATTGTGCACGATATGTTTCGTCCTCTTCCCGGCAGATTCAAGGATTATATTTCCACACCTAAGCCAAACATGTATCAATCTCTTCACACTACCGTTTTATCAAAAACAGGTATTCCGTTTGAAATACAGATAAGAACATGGGAAATGCACAGAACCGCCGAATTCGGTATCGCTGCTCACTGGAAATACAAGCTCGGTAAGGGCGGCAAGGATGAAATAGATAACAGCCTTGAGTGGATTAACAAGATGATTGAAGCGGGTAACAATACGGAAACCCCTGAAGAGCTTGTTACAACAATTAAGGGCGATCTTTCTATTGATGAAGTTTATGTGTTCACTCCTCGCGGTGATGTAAAGAGTCTTCCAAAGGGCGCAACGGTTATTGATTTTGCTTATGCAATTCACTCCGCTGTCGGCAACAAAATGATAGGTGCTAAGGTTGACGGTAAAATCGTCAATCTTGATTATAAGGTTAAGACCGGTCAAATTGTTGAAATACTTACTTCAAATCAACAGGGTAAGGGTCCGAGCAGAGATTGGCTTTCGATTGTTACAACCGGTGAGGCAAGAAGTAAGATTCGTTCGTGGTTTAAAAAGGAACGAAGGGACGAGAATATTGTTGAGGGCAAAAGCATCGTTGAGCATGAGTTTAAGCGCAACTATATAAGACTTGAGTCGGATGACTATATTAAATTTGTTGAAAAAATTGCAGAACGACAGCATTTTGCATCTCTTGATGATTTTTATGCTGCGGTCGGCTACGGCGGTATTCAAATATCAAGACTTATGCCGGGTATTAAGGACGAATATAATCGTAACTGGAAGCCCAAGGAGTCTCTTAATACTGCAGTATTACCTAACAACGCCAATAGTGTAAGGCGTGAGGTGAAGAGTACAAACGGCATAGTTGTTGAGGGTATTGATAATTGTCTAATAAAAATTGCAAGATGCTGTTCACCTATTCCGGGCGAACCTATCATAGGCTTTATCAATAGAGGCACAGGTCTAACGATTCACAGAAGGGATTGTGTAAATGTTCCGCTGAATATTTCCGTTTCTCCGGAGCCTGACAGATGGGTTAGAGCTTATTGGGACAGTAATGTTCAAATCGAGGCAAGATCTACTCTTGATGTATATGCTATTGACAGAGACGGAGTATTGCTTGACATTGCATCAAAGTTAGCAAATGCTCATGTAAAAATTCATTCTATAAACGCTCGTCCCATAAGTGACGGTAATTGCCTTACTACTATGACGATTACAGTCAATTCTAAGGAGCATCTAAACAGTATAGAAAAGATTTTGAGGAAAATTGAGGGCGTTTATCACATTGAAAGAAGCGGTGAAAAATGATTGCAGTATTACAAAGAGTTAAGCACGCATCGGTAACAATTGACGGTGCTTTACACAGTAAAATAGATAATGGCTTGTTAGTTTTGCTCGGAGTATGCGACGGCGACGATAAATCCGATGCAGATAAGCTTGTAAAGAAGATTCCTGTATTGAGAATTTTTGAAGATGACAACGGTAAAATGAACCTTTCATGTGCAGACATCGGCGGAGAAATTTTGCTTGTATCACAATTTACATTGTGCGCCGATTGCTCTCACGGCAGAAGACCGAGTTTTACTAAATCCGCACCTCCGTCGCAAGCTGATGAGCTTTACGAATACACTGCAAGGATGTTAAAATCAACCGAGGTAAAGGATGTCAAAACCGGTGTTTTCGGTGCAGATATGAAGGTGGAGCTTCTTAACGACGGACCGGTCACCATAATTTTAGACAGTAAGGATTTGAAATAATGCTTGAGGTTAAAAGTGCTGTATTTGGCAGCCTGCAAAATAATTGCTATTTGATTACCGATGTTGACAGTGGTGAAAGCGCACTTGTCGATTGTACTGAATACAGCGACAAAATGAAGAAATTTATTGATGGTGCAAATCTTAAGTATATTTTATTAACACACGGTCATTTTGACCATATCGGCGGTGTTGAATCTGTTAAAAAGAATACTGGAGCAAAGGTTGTAATTAGCGCACAGGATGAAAAAATGCTGTCGTCTTCAAGGGAAAGTCTTGCGGCATTTGCAGGTGCTTTTCATGAAAACACAGCTGCCGATATAATTGTAAATGACGGCGACGAGCTCTTGCTGGGTAACAGTGTAATAAAGGTTATACTAACTCCCGGTCACACAAAGGGCGGCGTGTGTTATATTTGTGATAACAAGATTTTTACCGGTGACACTCTGTTCTTTTGCTCGTGCGGCAGAACAGATTTTCCCGGTGGCTCATATACAGAGATTGTTGAAAGTCTTAAGCGCATCGCCGCTCTCGATGGTGATTATACCCTTTATCCCGGTCATGACAGAATTTCAACCCTATCATTTGAAAGATGTAATAATCCCTATATGAAATAATTATGATACTTAAAAATATAAACCACAGCTGTTCATACGATACAGAGAAGATTTGTACTATTTTCTTCCCGGATGAAAGAATAAAAAACGACGAAACACAAGATGTTTCCGTCATCACAAAAAAAGAGAAAAATACTATAAGTGTTGATGCAATAGTTTACGGAAAAGCCATGACTAAATCGGCAACGCTTGAGCAAGATGAGGATATAGCTTATGCTATGTCCGTTTTGCTGTTTGATGTTTTATCGAGCTTAACAGGCTTTAAACCGCCGTGGGGCATTCTTTTCGGTGTTAGACCGGCGAAGCTTATGCACAGGTATGCAAATGAAGTCGGTGAGGAAAATGCAAGGAATTTATTTATTGACAGATTTCTCGCTTCACCAAGTAAAGCAAATCTTGCCTTGGAGGTTATGAAACACGAGAACAGAGTAATAAGCCTTTCACAAACAAATTCTTTTTCACTGTATATTTCAATACCATTTTGTCCAACAAGGTGTAACTATTGCTCGTTTGTATCCCATTCTATTGAGCGAACACAGAAACTTGTAAATCCTTATGTTGAGCTTCTTTGTAAGGAGCTTGAATATACTTCAAAAATTGCTAAAGACTTGAATTTGAGGCTTGAAACGATATATTGGGGAGGCGGAACGCCGACAACACTGAGTGCAGAGCAATTATCAAAAATACTTACAGTTATAAATGACTGCTTTGTTCTTAATGATTTAAGAGAATACACGGTTGAGGCAGGAAGACCTGATACAATTACTGAGCAAAAGCTTTTTGCGTTAAAGAAATTCGGTGTTGACAGAATCAGTATAAATCCTCAAACCTTTAATGATAATGTACTCGTGGAAATCGGCAGACGGCACACTGCACAAATGGCTGTTGATTCTTTTTTGCTTGCAAGAGAATGTGGATTTGATAATATCAATATGGATTTAATTGCCGGTCTTCCTTGTGACACACTTGATTCGTTTAGGAATAGTGTTGACAGTGCTATTTCTCTTGGTGCTGATTCTGTTACAATTCATACATTGGCGAAGAAATCAGCATCATATATTGTTACAGACGATAAGGAGTACGACTTATCTGACAGGCTTCTTACATCAAGCATGGTTGATTATTCCTATGAAAGACTGAAAAGCGAATTGTATCATCCTTACTACATGTACAGACAGTCAAAGTCGCTCGGCAATCTTGAAAATGTGGGTTGGGCGCAAGATGGAAGGGAATGTCTTTACAATGTTTTTATGATGGACGAAACACACAGCGTTTTCGCCGTAGGTGCCGGTGCCGTAACGAGACTCATAAATCAAAATACAGGATATATTGAGCGTATTTATAATTATAAATATCCGTATGAATATATAGATCATTTTGATGAGGTTTTAAAGCGTAAAGATGGCATAATTTCTTTTTATCAGCAATAAATATATAATGTCATATTTGTATTGCATTATTTTACATAATGTAATATAATGATATTGTGAGGTGGTAATTATGCCGATTACAATAAATGATATTTTTAAGTCAATGGACGGCTCTTTAAATAATCCAAAGCTTGAGGAGTTTTTCAATAAGACCAAGGAGGCTGCCGAAACGGTTGGGCAAATGAGTGCCGAAAGACTTGAATTAGGCAGAAAAAAGGTTGAATGTCTTGATGCAAAGGCTAAGCTTTCAAAAATGTATGAAAGGTTTGGCAAATTGCAGTATTCATTATATGTCGGTGAAAATGTAGATGATAATGAAATTGCCGAGGTTGCAGACAATATAGCTGTTTTGAAAAACAGGATTGAGGAGTTTACTGCCGACATTGAAGAGGCAAAGGCTACCTTCAATGAATCAATGGCTGCGGTAGCAAAGAAAACAAAGGATGCGTTTGGAGCAGAAAAGGATTTTGAATCGGAAGATGTTGAGGTTGTTGAAGCCCAAAGCGTAGATGTTGAGACACAGGAATAATAAAAGGAGCTTTAAAGACAGTGCTTTTTTGCACTGTCTTATTTTTATTATTTGGTGATTATGTGAGCGGAAGCTTAAAGCAAAAATATATATCTTCTGCATTTTTGTTAATGGTGGCAACAGTTGCGGTAAAAATTATAAGCGCTCTTTATAAAATACCGTTAACATCATATATCGGCGCTGTCGGCAGAGGATATTTTTCAACTGCATATAATCTTTGCCTTCCCATTCATGCATTGACAATGGGAGCTTTTCCTATTGCTCTTACAAAGCTTGTAAGCAGCTATGAAGCAAAAGGGAATACGGCTATGGTTAAAGCTGTAAGAGCTGCATCGAAAAAGCTTTTCTTTATTATCGGATTGTCCGGTATGATAATAATGCTTATTGCGGCAAGACCGTACTCACATATTGTCTCGGATTCAAATAATGCAGTTTATACAATAGCTGCACTTGCACCGTCTGTATTCTTCTCGTGCCTTTGTGCGTGTAACAGGGCGTTTTGCGAAGGATATATGGATATGAAATGTACATCAATTAGCCAAATTATAGAAGCGATAATAAAAACTTTATTTGGTTTGTTATTTGCAAGAATATCTATGTCGTTGCTTATAAACGAATACCTCAACAGCGCAAGCGTATTGGGAATTGTTCTCAAATCAGAGGAGGAGGCATTGCACACAATTTATCCGATAACATCGGCGTCTGCAATGCTCGGTGCAACATTGGGTAGTATTATCAGCTATATTTTTTCGTTGATATATGTTAATAGTAAGCATAATCTTAAAAAAGCCGATAAAGAATATAAGAGAGAAGCACTAAATGAGCTTGTTGCCATATCACTCGGTCTTGTCGGTGCAACGGCAGTACAAAGCGTATCATCTTTTTTTGATAACTTTAGTGTTCAGTATTGCTTATCGTCGTATAACACAAGCGTTCTTGAAAATATTTTTAATTCCGGCTCGTCATCTGTTTCGACATACGCTTACGGTGTTTATTCGGCTGTTCTTGATTTTAAAAACCTTATTCCAAGCATTGTTATGTCGTTGGGTGTCGCCGCAGTACCCGCAGTGAGCTCGTCGTTTGAAAGCTCGGATCAAAGGTTTTCAAATCTTATGACAAGTATTTTTAAATACAGCACAATAATATCAGTTACCGGCGGTGCGTTTTTAGCATTGTTTTGTAAGGATGTTTTGGACATTTTTTATTCATCAAATCCGGATATTGCTGCAAACGGATTTCGTTTGCTCTATTATTCGGGGATAACAATTTTACCGTGCTGCATTGCATCAACTGCCGTTTACTGCTCGCAGGCACTTGGATATTCAAAGAAAACAATAATCCCGTTTGCCGTATCTGCAGTTATAAGAGTGATACTTAACTTCCTACTGATACCGATTTCAAGTATAAATCTTGTAGGTGCATTGATTTCAAACTTTGTCGGATATACGGTAATTGCATTATGGAATTTCCTAATAATTATTAAAAATACTCACTGTAATCTGAATTTTTTTGATGTACTTATAAAACCTCTTTGTGCATCTACTCTTACATTTTTTGTTGTTAAGACGGTTATCAATGGATATTTTTCGTCTATAACAGGAATGGTAGGATTATGTCTAAGGGTTTTGTTTTTTGTCGTAATACATATTTTGAATTTGTTTTTCTTAAAATGCATCAGTCTAAAGGATATTAAAATTCATAAATAAATGTAAAAATTTCCCCTAAACACTTGAAATATTGCGGTATTTATAGTATTATTCAATAGACAAGTTAGTCGGGGTGAAAACTGTGAGAGTTAATTTTGAATTCAAGGATAAATATAATATTGATGATTTGATTTCGATTATAACTCTTTTGAGGTCTCCTGACGGTTGCCCGTGGGATAGGGAGCAAACTCATTTTTCAATAAAGAAGAATTTTATTGAGGAAACCTATGAGGTTATCGAAGCTATTGATAATCAAGACACGGATAATTTAAAGGAGGAGCTCGGTGATGTTCTTCTTCAAATCGCACTTCATTGCGAAATGGAGAGGGAGGTCTGTCACTTTGATCTTAAAGATGTGTGCGATGAGCTTTGCAAAAAATTGATTATTCGTCATCCGCATGTTTTTGGTGATGTCGTAGCTGACAACACTCAAGAGGCTTTGACCAGCTGGGACGCCGTTAAAAAATCAACAAAGGGTATCAAAAATCAAAGTGAGCTTATGGAAGGTATCCCGTCCGCATTGCCTGCTCTTATGAAAGCGCAAAAGGTGCAGCATAAGGCGGCAAATGTCGGCTTTGATTGGGATAGCGTTGACGGTGCAATTCAAAAGCTGGATGAAGAGATTAACGAGTTAAAAATTGCCGTTAAACAAAACACATCTCCTGAAATTGAGGATGAGCTCGGCGATGTTCTGTTCTCATGTGTAAATGTATCAAGGTTTGTTAAGGTTGACAGCGAAGAAGCTTTGAATTCTTCCGTCAACAAATTTATCAAACGATTTAAAATTGTTGAACAGCTTGCGCGGGAGAATGGCTGTGAGCTTAGTGACTGCTCAATAGATCAGCTTGATGTATTTTGGGACAAGGCAAAAGAAATAATAAAAACGGAGGAATTATTATGAACAAAACAGAACTTGTAGCAGCAGTAGCTGCAAAAGCAGAACTTTCAAAGAAGGATGCAGACAAGGCAGTAACAGCTGTTCTTGATTCAATCAAGGACGCTCTTGCTGAGGATGACAAGGTAGCTATCGTTGGCTTCGGTACATTCGCAGTTAAGACACGCGCTGCTCGTCAGGGACTTAATCCTCGCACAAAGGAAACAATCACAATTCCTGAGGCTAAGATTCCTACATTCAAGGCTGGTTCAGCTTTAAAGGACGCAGTTAAATAATTAACTGTAATTATGATTTTAAGGCACTGCTTGTCAGTGCCTTAATTTTTAGGTGTTGATATGAGATTAGATAAATACCTTAAGGTATCAAGAATAATAAAGAGAAGAACAATTGCGAACGAGGCTTGCGATGCCGGTAAGGTTGAAGTAAATAACAAAATCGCAAGAGCTTCATACGATGTTAAGATTGGCGATGTCATTAAAATTACATTTGGAGAAAAGGTTAGCTCTTATAAGGTGCTTAAGGTTTATGAGCATGCACTGAAGGAGGATGCCTCAAAAATGTATGAGCAATTGTAATTATCCTTAAATCACCTGCATATTTTTAAGCAGGTGATTTTTTATGTCTGCTGATGAAAATACTGTTGAGCATGCACTTGTTATTAAAAACAGAGAGCGTTTATCCATTACCGGAGTAAAGGATGTCGATGCTTTTAACGAGGAGCAAATCATAGCGTTAAGTGATTACGGTGAATTGTCAATAAAGGGTGATTTGTTGCATATTGAAGAGCTTAATATTGACAACGGAACACTTGAAATTACAGGTAAAATAAACGAAATAACATATTCAACCATTAACAATTCTACATCAGTGTTAAAGAGGCTATTTGGTGGTTGAGCAGGTTTGTTGTGCATTTATACTTGGAATTGCTATTGGCGGATTGTATGATTTGTTTAGACTCATAAGATATGTAACAGGTAAAAGCTTTATTTGCGATGTTTTGTTTTGGATAATATCATCTTTTCTTGTGTTTTCCTATTTTATCTCTTATAATGACGGAAATATTAGAGGCTTGTTTTTATTAACGGCTTTTTGCGGCTTTCTTATTTATATTTCAACTGTCGGATGTGTTTTTAACGGTATGGAGATTAAATTTTCAAGAAAAATAAAAAATCGGTTAAAAATGTTGTATAAAAAGTTAAAAAGTTTTAAAAAAGTATTGCAATCTCGTTACCGTATATATTATCTGTCTCTTATACACATCTCCGAGCCCACGAGACAAGAGGCAAT
>CAMGDK010000006.1 GCA_946042285.1 uncultured Clostridia bacterium
TTTTATTCTTCACGTTCTTTGGCGTGGTTCAGACCACTTTATCGACAGTCTAAAATGACCTAAGAACGAGCTTAGGTCATTTATTCCTCAGTTGATTTCCTGCTTTAATGTTTCGACTATTGAATCGTTTTTTAATTTTGCAAATGAGTAAATCATTGACAATCCGATTACTGCAAATACAACAAGTGCTACTGCAAGATACAAAAACCAATTTATCTCAAACGGTATTGCATCTACGTCCATTGACTTATTCATCGCAAATGAAATCAACGCACTTATCGGCAAGCCGAAAATCAAAGCCTTAATACCGTAAAAAGCACTTTCAAGCGCAATCATCTTGTTGAAGCCCTTTGGAGTTGTGCCGACAGATTTGAGCATCGCAAACTCCTTTTTCCTCATTGCTATACCTGTTGATACGGTGTTGATAATGTTAAATACCGTAATAAGAGAAATAAGAGTAATAAATCCGTAAATAAGCACCTGAACAATCATTTCAATGGTGTTATTAGCCTGTCTCTGCTCAATCAAATCACCGGTTATGGTTTTTTCAAAGTCGCTTGCTTCAAAGTATTCCTCAAGAGCCTCGCAAACCTCACTGTGCTGCTTTGTTTCAATGCCTACCGAATAAACAAGAGGGCTATCCTCATTATCGTATGTCGGAGCGAGCATTTTAATATACTGAGTTACAGGCATATACAAGGATATTGTATTTTTCGGATTAAGGTTGCACACATAGAAATCCTTGTCATAATCAACCAATCCGCCGATGGTTAAGCCGTCATAAGCGCAATCAGACATATCTACTCCGATAATGCTCGTATTAAATACTGTCGAGCCTGCCTGAGCGTGATTAACATTGTTCATCAAAAGAGCTTTATTACTCTCGTAATACTCTTTTTCGTCAATTCCGTTATCCCTGCAAAGCTTATTAAAGTCCTCGTCATCAATAGCGTTAATGCTCATTGTGTGACCGCTGTCGAAGAAGTCCTTGTATGTCGTTGTTAGATGTTTGGAATCTATTATATTCCAAATATTTTCCTCGGCAGTAGGAGTGCGATAATAGCCGTTCATTACGCAATAAGCATCATCGACGCCCTTAATGCCTTTGACATCATCAATAAAGCCTTCCCTGCTTTCGTACTCTACACCTGCATAAACCTGATAAGGAATGTCTGTTTCCGTTAAAATACTCTTACTAAATGAATCACAGAAATAATTGCAGCTTAAGAACAAAACAACCGACAAGGCTATCGAGGCGGTGATTGTGCGTGCCTTTCTGCCGTTACGCTTAAGATTCTTATTTGCAAGCTCTCCCTCATAGCCGAAGATAAGCTTGACAAGCTTTGATGACCTTAATCTTTTTGCTTTTATTTTAATCTCGCTGTTCTGCCTAATTGCGTCAATAGGAGTAATCCTCGACGCCTTAACGGCAGGAATCAGGCAGGAAATAAATATTGTAAATGCGCTGACGATTACTATTGCGAGTATTGCAAACGGTTCAACAACAATGTTCATTTTTAAGTTATTCGAGTCAACACCATTTATCATTCCGGTGGAAATAATCCTTTCACCGAGAATTGTCAGTGTTATGCCGATGCCTGCAATACCCGACAGTATTCCGACAGGGATACCGATTATGCCTAATATTCCGCCCTCAAAGAATACAGAAAGGCGCTTTTGCTTTTTTGTGGCACCGACTGACGCAAGCATGCCGAGGTAACGAACACGCTCGCTTATAGACATTGCAAATGCATTATAAATAAGAACAACAGACGCAACGATGATTATTGCAAGAACAATTGCAGCCATAGGAAGAATAATTTGAACTATCGTGCTGTCTTCATCAAACGAAAACTGTGTTTCAAGATACTCCTTTGCATAATAGCAATCGTCAACCTTGTTATCCCGCGCAATATCCTTAAGCACATTAAGAGAGTTATAATTTACAGACTTAAGCTCAACGAGTGCCTGAATTGTATCGCCCTGCTCTAATGGGTGCTTTGAATAATTAACGCATTTAAGAATAGGATAAGGGGTACTTGATGTGGCAGGGTTATTGTTCAAAATAGCAGTGATTTTATATTCATCCTGACCGCTCTTGGCAAAATACTCACCCTTTTGATAGCCACCGGTAATAACATACTGCTCGCCATCACCATTGTCCATAACTCTGTCACCGTTTTCGATTGTAACAATATCGCCGATTTTCCAGCCGAGATTATTCTTTTCTATAAGCTCCTGCTCTACGGCAATTTCGTTATCATTTTCAGGCAATGTACCCTCATAGCTGCCTGTTACCATTTGATTGATGCAATCCTTATCACCTACTAAAAAATCGCCTGTACTATGCCTGTACGATTCCTTAATGAGTGAAAACGAGTTTCCCGTGCTGTCGTCAAGAATACCTGCTCTTAAGACTCTTTCATCCTTAATTATTGACTCAAGCTGATTACTGTCAACGCTCATAACTGCTTGGTAGTGACCGTCTGTAAGCAGGCACACATTTCCAAACAAATTCATGAACGATGATACTGCAACAAACACTGCCGTAATCATCGCAACGGAAACGCATATACCGAGTGTTGTTACTATTGTTCTGCCCTTATTTTCCTTAAGATGACGAAGGGTTAATTTATTTACGATATTCACCCTAACCTCACCTCGTCTCTTGTAATTTTACCATCCTCAATAGAGATAATTCTATCAGCAGACAAAGCGATTTTTTCATCGTGCGTGATGATTATAACTGTTTGATTTAGCTCCTTGTTGAAGCGTCTTAGCAAGGCGACAATTTCCTTGCTGTTTTCACTGTCGAGATTGCCTGTCGGCTCATCTGCAAGCATAAGTGCAGGATGATTAACGAGTGCTCTGCCGATTGATACTCTTTGCTGCTGACCGCCCGAAAGCTGATTTGGCAGATGATCGAGCCTTTGTGACAGACCTAACTTATCGACAAGGTCGCCGATTTGCTTTTTGTCGGGCTTCCTGCCGTCAAGAAGAAGCGGAAGAGTAAGATTTTCCTGAACGGTAAGAATAGGAATAAGATTGTAAAACTGATAAACAAGACCGATTTGCCTGCGCCTGAAGATTGCAAGTGCGGTTTCATCAAGTGTTGAAATGTCCGTACCGTCGATAACGACATTACCGCCTGTCGGTACATCAACGCCTCCTAAAATGTGAAGAAGTGTAGATTTGCCGGAGCCTGATGGACCGATGATGGCAACAAATTCGCCCTTTTCGACAGAGAATGACACATTGTCAAGTGCCTTAACCATTGTGTCTCCCTTTCCGTAAGTTTTAGATAAATTTTTAACCTCAAGAATTTTCATTGTTTTATCTCCTTTCATGCCATCATTATATAGCCGCAATCTTACACCCTTGTGACTTTATTATTACAGTTTTGTCACATTAGACAATAGCGTTGTAAAATCTGATTTCAAACTCACTGCCAACGCCGACCTCACTTTTTACGGCTACTGTCGCTCTCTCCTTTTCAAGCACTGTCTTTGCCAATGCAAGACCTATGCCAACGCTGTCCGAATGGGAGTTTTTGCCATGATAGAATCTTTCAAATATGTGCGGTAAATCCTCATTTGCTATACCGCATCCGTTATCGCGAATGATTATGGAATTGTATAAGCTTGTACGACTTGATAAAATTTCAAGGCGTCCGTTTTTATCTGTATGCTCGATGCAGTTTTTGATAATGTTGCCGAGTGCCTCGGCAGTCCATCCATCGTCACCCGTAAATGTAAAATCCTCGACACTGTTTATAAGCTCAATTTGCTTTAAATCAAGAGTGACCAAAAACGGCTTTATGCTTTGCTCAATAACAACCTTTATCGAAAACGGCTCGCGTTTGAAATCCGCCGTGCCGGCATCAAGCTTTGAAAGCTTCAAAAGATTTGTGATAAGCCATTTCATCTTGTCAAGCTGTCCCTCAATAATAGACAGAAATTCATCTCTTTTTTCAGGCTGATTATTCTCCTTGAGTAAATCGGTCATCACCATCATTGATGTTAACGGAGTTTTAAGCTGATGCGATATATCCGCTAATGAATCGGCAAGATATGTTTTGTCTGCAATAAGCATTTCGTTTTGCGATTTTAAAATTGTAATTACCTTATATAAATTGTTACTCAGTATTGACAGCTCGCCCTCAGTGTTTTCCGAAATTTTCAAATCATAATTGCCGGAGCATACGGCTGACAGGTAATTGTTTAAATCACTTAGCTTATTGTATCTTTTCTTTGTTTGCCAAACAAAAACACCGGTAAGCACTCCGCCGAGAAGAAGTGTTATTAAAGCACACACAGGCTCAATAAGCAGGCACACCGCCGACAGAATAATTGTAAATACCGCACCTAATATGAGTGTTATTTTTAAATCCTTATTTATCATTTTCTATTATATATCCCAAGCCGCGAATAGTTTTAATGTATTGTGGGGCGGTTGGATCCTCCTCAATTTTATCTCGTAGTCTTTTGATGTAAACGGTTAAGGTGTTATCCTCAACAAAATCGCCGTCAATATCCCATATATTTTCAAGCAGCTTATTTCTCGAAAGCACCTTGCCGCGATTGTTTAACAGTATAAGCAGCAGCCTGTATTCCATTGCGGTAAGGATAATTTCCTGATTATTCTTATAAACCTTAGCCTCGTTTGTGTTTATAACTAAATCGTGAATTTTGTATATTCCGTCGGCAGTATCCTTGCTGTACCTGCGAAGAACACTTTTGATACGAAGCAGAAGCTCCTTTACTCTAAACGGTTTAGTGATATAGTCGTCTGCGCCCATATCAAATCCCATAACAACATTAACCTCGTCATCAAATGCCGTTAGAAATATTACGGGCAAATCACCCTTTTCCTTGATTTTTTTGCACACATCGTAGCCACTGCCGTCCGGCAGGGTTAAATCAAGAATATAAATAGAAAAGTCGTCGCTTTTTATTATGTCGTATGCCTGTGACACACTTTTTGCAAGGGTAACGCAATAGCCTTCATTTTCAAGCGAATAGGTCAATCCGATACCGATTGCATCGTCGTCCTCAAGAATAAAAATTTTCATTAAATCACCCCATAATTATTTTAACATATATATTTAAGTAATTCTATTACAATATTGTAATATTAGGGCAGAAAAAGGGTTGGAAAAAACTCCAACCCTTTTTAATCATTATATTAGCTTAAAAGCATTCTGTCATTATCAAGATTTTGACCAACAGATGATTTGAATTTGTTAAGCAAATCATTTACAGTGAGTCCGTTTCTTTCCTCGTTAGCCACATCATAAATAACCCTGCCGCTGTCCATCATTATTGTACGGTTGCCAAGCTCAAGTGCCGACTGCATGTTATGAGTTATCATAAGGCATGTAATTTTATTCTCGTTGACAATTTGAGTTGTAAGGTTAAGCACCTTTTCAGCCGTACCGGGATCAAGCGCAGCGGTATGCTCATCAAGAAGAAGAATTTTAGGCGGATTGATTGTTGACATCATAAGCGTAAGTGCCTGACGCTGACCGCCCGAAAGCAGACCTACCTGCTGACTCATTCTGTCCTCAAGTCCCATACCCAAAAGAGCAAGCTTTTCCCTAAATAAATTCTTATCCTTTTTTGAGATTGTGCTCAGCCAACCTCCGTGACCTGCTGCAAGAGCAAGATTTTCCTCAATGCTCATACCGGGCGCACTGCCCTTCATAGGATCCTGAAACAGCCTGCCGATAAACCTTGCACGCTTATGCTCCGGCATTGCGGTTATGTCTTTACCCTCAAGCAAAATCCTGCCCTCGTCTGTAAGATAAGTGCCTGCAATAGCATTGAAAAGAGTAGATTTTCCGGCACCGTTAGCACCTATAATTGTGATAAAATCGCCGTCATTAACATCAAGCGACAGCCCGTTGAGCGCAATTTTTTCATCAGGTGTACCCTTAAAGAACACCATTTTAATATCAGATAATGTCAGCATAATTACACCCTCTTTCCCGAACGAAGCCTTGCCTTTCTAATGTATTCAGGCAATCTTGTTTTCAAATACGGGCCGGCAATCGCAATAATTACGATTACAGACGATACGAGCTTAAGCATGAATGGCGGCATGTGAAGTCCGATAGCGATTTGATATACCAAGCGAAAAACAACAGCACCGATAACAGCGCCCAACGCGCGAAGCGGAATTTTTGCGCGTCTTACAAACACACCGCCGATAAGCAGTGATGCCAATGCAACCGTTACCATACCTGTGCCGATATTGATTTCTGCCTGCTTTTGTGATTGTGCCAAAAGACATCCTGAAAGCGCAGTAAATGAATTTGCAATACAAAGACCTATAATCGTGGTAACAATAGGATTGATTGATGATGACTTAACCATATCGGGATTGTTACCTGTTGCACGAATTGAAAGACCAAGCTTTGTCTTTAAAAACAATGAAAGAAACAAAACAACTGATATTACAGCCACAGCGGCAATAATAAGAGTCTGCTTGCCCTCAAGCACTGTGCCGTCAAGCCTTTGCTTAAGCATTGAAAACAGCGTATCCGTACTGTTAAGATTAAGCAACGACGATTTTTTCATAACAGCAATATTTATAGAATAAAGCCCCGTATTAACAACAATTCCTGCAAGCAGGCTATCTATACCGAGAACCGTTTGAAGCAATGCAGTAATCAAGCCTGATGCCATTCCCGCAATCATAGCGGCAGGAATTGACAAAATCGGATGTCCCGATAATGCAACAACTGCTCCGACCGATGCACCGAGTGTAAAGCAGCCGTCTGTTGACAGGTCGCACACATTAAGCATGGTATAGCTCAAAAACAAAGCAAGCACTGTAAGCGAGCTAATCAATCCAAGCTCCAACACTGTTAGCATTTGCCCTGCATCAAATATTGCCAAAAAATTAGACATAGTCCTCTTCCTTTCAAACAACAACTGCACTCCCACTGACTTATGGGAGTGCTGTGTTATGGTTTTATTTATTCTTTAAGAATTACTCAAAGCTCTCTGCAGTTTCGATTGTTTTAATCTCTGTGCAATACGGAGCAGACTTCGACTTTACATCATCAAAATTAAATCCGATTGCTTCACATGTCTGTGTGTTGATTGTTGCTGTACCGTTATCAAAGAATTTAACAGGGTATGTTGCAACATCCTTGCTGTTAACAAGAATATCGGCAACCATATCTGCAGTATCTCTACCGAGTGCTGCATAGTCAACACCGTAGCCGAGGAATGCACCGTTAAGAGCGAATGAATCAGCACCTGTATAATGAGGAATACCTGCCTTTGCCAAATCCTCATATATTGAAAGCTCCGCTGTCATGATTGTGTTGTCGGTAGGAGTAAATACTGCACTGCAGTTATCCTTAACAATTGTTGATACTGCCTGCTGAACCTCTGTTACATTTGTGCCTGTATATTCCTTGTAGCTGACACCCTTTGCATCAAGATACTTCTTTGCATTTTCAATCGGTGTTTTTGAGCTATCCTGGCCCATATCGTAAAGAAGAGCGATATTGTCTGCGTCAGGATCATTTGCAAAAATCAAATCCATGATTGCATCCGTGTTAAGATAATCCGATGTACCTGTTACATTTGCGCCCGGTGCATCTGCACTTGCAACAAGACCTGCACCGACAGGATCCGATACAGCTGCAAATACAACAGGAATGTTGTTGTCCTCTGTAGCCGACTGCATTGCCACTGCAACAGGAGTTGCAACACCAATCATAAGATCAACATTGTTTGAAATATAATTTGAAATAATTTGATTCATAACGCTTGCATCTGCATTACAGTTTTCAACCGTAACATCAAATACTACGCCGTTTTGCTCACCGGCTATCTTGAGCTGTGATTCAATATTTGCAACAATTTGGTTAAGTGATGCGTCGTCAACATAGTTACATATACCTATCTTATATGACTTTGCCTGAGCTGCTTCGTCGTTTTCTGTTGTTTTTGAGCATGCTGCAAATGCAAGCACGATTGCGATTACTGTGATTACTGCGATAATTTTCTTTAAGCTTTTCATGATAATTTTCCTTTCATAATTAAAATATGTAGTAATAAATTTTATTAGTGTTAAATGTGCTTGATGAAAATAATCATGAACGCCATCGCTTTGTTAACAAAAACATTTTAATTACTCCTTTTGACAAATAAAAAAACTCTTGTCCTGACATAAACTGTCGGGACAAGAGTGATAATCATAACTCCTGCGGTGCCACCCCACTTGACACATAAGCTGTGTCCTCTCTACACGCACTACCATACGCAGACCTTTTTTAACGAAGCGCCATCTCCGTCTCACCTACTATTGTTTCGGCTCGCCCTCAAAAGTCCATTCGGTTTTCCCCTTACCTATTGCCATCTCACCGTCGGCAACTCTCTGAAAAGCGGTAAAAAACTTACTTACTCTTTCTCATCGGTTTACTCAAATTTATCACAACTCAATGTGTTTGTCAATAGCTTTTTTGAATATTTCGTCAAATTTTGAATAAGTGTCATGAGAGCTTCTGATTTCTTTTGTTTAAATCGACCGCAAAAAACTTTAATTACAAAAAATACGCTTATTTTTGCATGTTTATGCGTTTTATACATTCATTATTCGTATTTTTTTGCATTTTTATACTGTTTTTTATGGAAATATTGCACAAATATACATTTTAGGTATTGACAAACAACAGCGTCAAGCGTATGATGATAGCAGAAAGAACGAGGGCGTTCCACATCAGTGGAGTGCCCTCTCTTTTAATTTTTACAAACATAAGGGAGGGTATTTACAATGAGTAAGTACACAAAGGAGCAAATCCTTAAAGAAGCAAAGGAAAAAGGCGTAGAATTCATCAGACTTCAGTTTACCGATTTATTCGGCATTATGAAAAACGTTGCAATCACTCTTTCACAGCTTGAGAAGGCTCTCGATAATGATTGTATGTTTGACGGATCATCAATCGACGGCTTTGTTCGTATAGATGAAAGTGATATGTATTTGCATCCTGATTTTGACACATGGGCAATCTTCCCTTGGAGAAAGCACCAAAACACACAGACAGGTCGTTTAATCTGTTCCGTATATAAGGCAGACAACAAAACTCCTTTTGAAGGAGATCCGAGAAATGTTTTGCAGAAGGTTATCGACGAGGCTGCCGAAATGGGATACGGCTTCAATGTAGGACCTGAATGTGAGTTTTTCCTTTTCAACACAAACGAGGACGGTACTCCTACTCTTGAAACAAATGATAAGGCAGGCTACTTTGACCTTAACCCAATCGACACAGGCTCAAACTGCAGAAGAGATATTTGCCTTGCACTTGAGGATATGGGATACACCATTGAGGCATCTCACCACGAGGTTGCCGAAGGTCAGCACGAAATCGACTTCCAATTCGGAGATGTTATGACAACCGCAGACAGAGTTATGACATTTAAGCATGTTGTTAAAACCTATGCAACAAAGCACGGTCTGCATGCTACATTTATGGCAAAGCCTATTGAGGGCATCAATGGCTCCGGCATGCACACAAACATGTCACTTTATAACTTGAAAACAGGCAAAAATGTTTTTGACGATCCTAACGGCGAGCTTGGCTTAAGCGAAACAGCTTACAGTTTTATTGCAGGCATCATGGCTCACATCAAGGGTATTGCCGCTATTTCAAACCCAACAGTAAACTCCTACAAGAGATTAGTACCGGGCTATGAGGCTCCGTCTTATCTCGTATGGTCAACATCAAACAGAAGCTGTCTTGTTCGTATTCCTGCTTCAAGAGGCAAGGGAACAAGAGTTGAGCTTCGTTGTCCCGATCCGACATGTAATCCATATCTTGAAATGGCACTTTGCCTTGCGGCAGGTCTTGACGGAATTAAAAAAGGCTTAAAGCCTGCACCCGCTTATGATGAAAATGTATTTGCTCTCTCTGATGAGGAATTAAAGAAGAAAGGAATTGAGTGTCTTCCGGGCTCACTCGCTGAAGCTATTGAAGCTGCCGAGGCTGATCCGTTCATTAAAGAAACACTCGGCGAGCATGTATTCAACAACTACATCTCGGGCAAAAAGGCAGAGTGGGACAGCTACAAAACATCTGTGTCACAGTGGGAGATTGACAGATACATGATTAACTACTAATAGCCCTCTCTTGAGTATGACATAAGTCTTACTCATATCGGTCGGCATCTGCTTTTGCGGGTGCCGACTGTATAAAAATAACAGAGCTTATCTATGTCGAGCTCTATCATATATGTCATTACAATATACAAACGGAGAAAAAATATGAACGATTCAATTCTAACAGCAATAAGTGAAAATGTTTTCGGAGTCTGGTTTTTAATCGGCGCAGCGCTTGTTTTCTTCATGCAATGCGGCTTCGCTATGGTCGAGAGTGGATTTACCAGAGCCAAAAACGCAGGAAACATCATAATGAAAAATCTTATGGATTTCTGCATTGGCTCTGTTATGTTCATTCTTATCGGTTACAGCTTAATGTTAGGCGAGGATTATATTGCCGGACTGTTTGGCGTACCAAATCTCGGACTGCTGACAGATTATGCAGGCTCAAGCGGTGATTGGTCAAGCTTTGTATTCAACCTTGTTTTCTGTGCAACAGCAGCAACAATCGTATCGGGTGCTATGGCAGAGAGAACAAAATTCAGTTCATACTGTATTTATTCAGCAGTAATTTCTGCAGTTGTTTATCCAATCGAGGCAGGTTGGATTTGGAACGGCAACGGCTGGCTTGCTAAGATGGGATTTCATGATTATGCAGGCTCAACGGCAATCCACATGGTCGGCGGTATTGCAGCTCTTATCGGCGCAATGTTTCTCGGTCCTCGTATCGGGAAATATGTTGTTGACAAAAAGACAGGCAAGAAAAAGGCGAAGGCTATCCCCGGTCACTCATTGACTCTCGGTGCTCTGGGCGTATTCATTCTTTGGTTTGGTTGGTACGGCTTCAACGGTGCGGCAGCAAAAGATGTTGACACACTTGCATCTATCTTCCTTACAACTACTCTTGCACCTGCAGTGGCAACCTGCGTTACAATGATTTTCACATGGATTAAGGATGGCAAGCCTGATGTTTCAATGTCGCTTAACGCATCACTTGCAGGCTTGGTAGCAATCACTGCACCTTGCGATTGCGTTGACGCGCTCGGCTCAATAATCATAGGCGCAGTTGCGGGTATTCTTGTTGTTGTAGTAGTTGAATTACTTGATAAGAAGCTGCACATTGACGACCCGGTAGGTGCAGTCGGTGTACACATGGCAAACGGTATTTGGGGTACGCTTGCAGTCGGTCTTTTCTCAACCGGATATGACGGAGTAGGCAAAGGATTGTTTTACGGCGGCGGCTTCAAGCAGTTAGGTATTCAGCTTGTCGGCTTTGCCGCAGTCGCTGCTTGGACGGTTGTTACAATGGTGATTGTGTTTACCATTATCAAAAAGACAAACGGACTTCGCGTTTCTGCAGAGGAGGAAATTAAGGGACTTGATGCAACAGAGCACAATCTCCCATCTGCTTATGCAGACTTCGTTCCTGCAAATGTGCTTATCGCTTCAAGCAACACAAGCACACCTGCACAGTCGGTTGAAAAGGCTGTTCCTGTTGAAACCTTTACAACAAAGACAGACGCAGTTCTTTCAAAGATTGTTATGATATTCAACCCTTCAAAGTTTGAAGAGCTTAAGGAGGCAATGAACGAAATCGGTGTTACCGGTATGACGGCAACAAACGTTATGGGCTGTGGTGTTCAAAAGGGACACATAAGAAAATATCGTGGTGTAGAAATTGAAGAAATGAGCCTACATCCGAAAATGAAGCTTGAAATGGTTGTATCTGCCGTACCTGTTAAAAAGGTTATTGAGGCTGCAAGGTCTGTACTATACACAGGAAACATCGGCGACGGCAAAATCTTTGTTTATGATGTTGAAGATGTTGTTAAGGTTCGTACAGGCGAGCACGGATACGACGCATTACAAGGCGTTGACGATGAATAAAATATAGTGAATTACTGCAAACGAGAAGGCTTTTTGCCTCCTCGTTTGCGGAGGTTATAAAGGAGAAAAATTATGTTAAGAGAGGGACAAATCAGAATCCCGTCAGGCTGTGCAATTGCCGCTATCATTGACAGAAAGGGCAACAAAATCAGCGGCTCTGAAATCATAAAATCTATTGCGCTTATGCACGATAGGTCAAATGGTCTCGGAGGCGGATTTGCGGCTTACGGAATTTATCCTGAGCATAAGGACGAATATGCCATTCATGTGTTTTACGATAACGCCGAGGCAAAAAAGTCCTGCGAGGAATTTTTATTTAAGCATTTTAATATTGATGTAGCTGAAAAAATACCAACCCGTCAGGTCCCAAGCATAGAAAACGGACCTGATATTTGGCGTTATTTCGGCAAGGCAAACAGAGTAAGAATGAAAAGTGCTCGCCTTGATGAGCTTGAATATGTTGCGCAGTGCGTAACAAGTGTAAACAATTCCATTGACGGCGCTTATATCTTTTCAAGCGGTAAAAATATGGGTTGCTTTAAGGCGGTTGGCTATCCGGAGGATGTCGGCGAATTTTATATGCTTGATCAATATGATGCATATTTGTGGACTGCACACGGAAGATTTCCAACCAACACTCCGGGCTGGTGGGGCGGCTCGCATCCCTTCAACATTCTCGATTGGTCAATAGTACATAACGGCGAAATTTCGTCCTATGACGCAAACAGAAGATACATTGAGCAATTCGGCTATATTTGCACTATGCAAACCGACACAGAGGTAATCACCTACCTTTTCGACCATTTGCTTCGTCATCACAATTTGCCCATTGAGGTTGCGGCAGATGTTTTGACTGCACCCGAATGGGATGAGATTGACAGAATGGATACTGACAAAAAGGAGTATTTCACTAATCTTCGCTCTATTTACAGCGGCGCCTTGGTTAACGGTCCGTTTTCCGTGATTCTCGGCTCAAATAAAGGACTGCTCGCAATTAACGACAGACTTAAGCTTCGTTCGTTGACTGCCGCAACTAAGGGCGACAGAGCCTACTTTGCAAGTGAGGAATCGGCTATTAGAATTATCTGTCCAAATCCTGAAAAGGTTTGGTCGGTATCAGGTGCAGAGCCTGTATTCATTCCTCTTGAAATTGATGACGAGGAGGCTGATGACTGATGATAAATTATATCCCGAGAAGATTTACCGTTGTTAGAGATAAGGAGCTTTGTATCAACTGCGGTTGCTGTGTAAGGCAATGCTCAAACGAATGTCATTTCTTTGACGATGACGGTAAAACAGTACGCGTTAATTCTCAAGAGTGTGTTGCCTGTCACAGATGTGTTGACCTTTGCCCGACAGGTGCGCTCAGGATTGAAAAATATGTTTGCGATTACCGTGATAATGCAAACTGGACTGCGCAGTATCAGCAGGAAATCTGCCGTCAGGCAAACACCGGCTCTACGCTGCTCTCCGCAATGGGCAATCCAAAGCCTTATCCGATTTATTGGGATAAGATTTTACTTAATGCCTCACAGGTTACAAACCCGTCCATCGATCCGCTTCGTGAGCCTATGGAAATCAGAACAATTTTAGGACGCAAGCCTAATAAAATAGAGGTAGAAAAAAAAGGCAAATCAACAACAAAAATGCCGCCTCAGGTTATGATTGAAACACCGATTATGTTTTCTGCCATGAGCTTTGGCTCAATCTCTCTCAACGCTCAAAAATCACTTGCCATGGCAGCAGAAAACCTCGGAACCTTATTTAATACAGGTGAGGGCGGCTTGCATCCCGATTTGAACGATTACGGCAAATACGCAGTAGTTCAGGTTGCATCGGGCAGATTCGGTGTTCACAAGGATTATTTGAATAACTGTAAATTTATAGAGATAAAAATAGGTCAGGGTGCAAAGCCCGGTATCGGCGGACATCTTCCCGGCGAAAAGGTTAATGTCGAGGTATCGAATGCCCGTATGATTCCCGAAGGCTCTGATGCAATATCCCCTGCTCCGCACCACGATATTTATTCTATCGAGGATTTGCGTCAGCTTATATGGTCACTAAAGCAGGCAACAGACGGTAAAAAGCCTGTTTCGGTAAAGATTGCGGCAGTTCATAATGTTGCGGCAATAGCATCTGGCTGTGCAAGAGCAGGTGCAGACATAGTTGTCATCGACGGCTTCAGAGGCGGTACGGGTGCGGCTCCGACAAGAATAAGAGATAATGTCGGTATTCCGATTGAGCTTGCTCTTGCAGCGGCTGATCAAAGACTTCGTGACGAGGGTATTCGTTCAACCGTTTCTCTTGTTGCGGCAGGCTCGTTTAGATGCTCCTCCGATATAGTAAAGGCTATCGCACTCGGTGCAGATGCCTGCTATGTTGCCTCTGCCCCGCTTATTGCTATCGGTTGCCACATGTGTCAGACATGCAACACCGGCAAATGCAATTGGGGTATTGCAACTCAAAGACCTGATTTAACAAGGCGTCTTAACCCTGAAATTGCACATAAGAGAGTAGAAAATCTCATCAACGCATGGAACCATGAGATTAAAGAAATCATGGGTGGCATGGGTATAAACTCTATCGACTCTTTAAGAGGCAACAGGCTTATGCTTCGCGGAATAGGATTAACGGAAAAAGAGCTTGAAATACTCGGTATCAAGCACGCAGGAGAATAGGAGGTAGTTTAAGATGAAAAAGGTTTTCGCAAGAGAAGAGCTTTGTATAAACTGCCGTCTTTGCGAGGTTTATTGCAAAACAGCTCATTCTAAATCAAAGGATATAGTTAAGGCGTACAAGTCAGAGGAGCCTGCACCTGTAAACAGGATTTCCGTTTACGGTGACAAGGTCGCCTCGGTAGCAGTAAATTGCCGTCATTGTGATGATCCTGCCTGCGTCAAGGCTTGCATAACGGGAGCGATGACTAAGGACAAGAAAACAGGTATTGTGTCCGTAAACGAGGATAAGTGCATAGGCTGTATGACCTGCCTTGCAGTTTGCCCTGTCGGTTGCATTAAGCAGGGCAGCATTGCATTCAAGTGTGATTTATGCGGCGGTGAAGAGCCTGAATGTGTGAAGAACTGTCCCAATAAAGCACTTGTTTGGCTTGAAGCAGGAGGTGCCGAATAATGAAATATGTAATCATCGGTGCATCAGCGGCAGGTCTTGCTGCTGCGGAGGCAATCAGAAGAAATGATAAAAACGGCGGTATAACCGTTTTAACCGAGGAGGCTTATCTTCCCTATTCAAGACCTGAGATCAGCTATTATCTCAAGGGCAAGGTTAAGGAAAGCGATATGTATCTTCGCAAGGCTTCTCATTACAAATCACTCAATATTGACATTGCAGTCTCGTCAAGGGTAACGGCAATAGACAGAGAAAAAAAGGTTGTGAGAGTCGGAAGAAAAAGCTATCAATACGATAAGCTTTGCCTCTGCACAGGCTCAAAGCCGTTCGTGCCTCCAATGAAGAATGTTGAGGGCAAGGCGAATGCTCTTACATTTCTTGATTTGGCTTCAACCAAGGAGGTTAAAAGGCTTGCAGGCAAAAATACAAGAGCAGTTGTTATAGGTGCCGGTCTTATCGGTATGAAGGCTGCAGAAGGACTTGTTAAGGTATGCAAAAGCGTTGAGGTTGTTGAGCTTGCCACAAGAGTTTTGCCGTCAATCCTTGACGAAGCCTCTTCAAAGCAGGTTAAAAAGCATCTTGAATCAAACGGCATAAAATTTCACTTAGGAACTACTGTTACAAGAGCTGTGTCAAAGGGGAAGCAGATTACATCCGTTGTGCTTAAGGACGGCAAAAAAATCAACTGCGACCTTTTGATTTTGGCGGTAGGCGTAAGGCCGCAGACCGAACTTGCAGAAAAGGCAGGACTTGAGGTGAACAGAGGCATTGTAACAGATATTCACACAATGCAGACGAGCGATAAGGATATTTATTCGGCAGGAGATTGCTGTGTATCCGAGGATATGCTTGACGGCTCAAGGAAAATTATTGCCCTTTGGCCTAATGCAGTTGAGCAAGGCACTGTTGCCGGTACGCAAATGGCAGGCGGAGAGCTTATTATCGACGGCACATATTCCGTAAATGCCATTGACTTTTTCGGTTTAAGAATTTGCACCTGCGGTCTTATCAATGCACAGGGTGACAAATACAGCGATAAAATCAAGACTGACGGTAAATCATACAAAAGGCTTGTTTTCGAGAATAACAGACTTGTGGGATTTGTGCTTATCAATTCAAGCGAAAATGCCGGAATATATACAAGTCTTATCGCAAATAAGGTTGACATTAACACGCTTCAAAAGGACATTATGGATAATCCGTCTTTATTTATGTTTGATAAGGCAATAAGAATTTCAAAGCTGAGAGGGGGAATTCAGATATGATAATTGAAGCAGGGCTTACCCGCTATGAAGAGGTAAATGAAAGGATTAAAAAAGCGCTTAAAAATCACAGCAAGGTTACTGTTAAGGAGGTTAACGGTCAGCGATATATCGGTTGTGCACTGGACAGCAGTAAAACCATCGAGATATATGGAACACCCGGTAACGACATGGCATGCTACCTAAACGGCGGCAGAGTTATTGTTTACGGTAACTGTCAGGATGCCGTAGGCAACACCATGAACGGCGGTGAAATTGTAGTTCACGGTCACAGCGGTGACGCCATGGGATACGGCATGCGTGACGGTCAAATATACATCAAGGATAATGTTGCCTGCCGCGGCGGTATTCACATGAAGGAATTTAGAGAAATGCGACCTGTTTTGGTTATCGGTCAAAATGCAGGCTCGTTTCTCGGAGAATATATGGCAGGCGGAACTATTGTTCTTCTCGGTCTTAACATGAAGCGAGGCGAAAAGCTGTTCGGTACTCATTGCGCAAGCGGTATGCACGGCGGAAAAATATTCGTTCGCGGCTCGTTTCCAAAGGAGAATTTGAGTGATAATATTAAAATAGAAAAATTAGACAAGGATGACGAAAAGGAGCTAAGGGCTTATGTAAAAAGGTATTGCAGGCATTTTAATACAGACTACGATTTGATAATGTCAAAGCCGTTTAAAAAGCTTGTTCCTGCCACATCAAGGCCTTATGCAAATCTATATACTCCGAACTAAGCAGGCATAGGAGGACAAATAATGTTTAACAATCTACATGAGGAATGCGGTGTTTTCGGTATATTTGAAAACAAAACCTCCTATGTTGCACAGTCTGTTTATCTGGCACTTTATGCACTTCAGCACAGAGGTCAGGAAAGCTGCGGTATAGCGATAAATGATGACGGCGTGTTTGCTCACCACAAGGGTAACGGACTTGTTCCCGATGTATTTACAAAGGATAAGCTTGAGCATTTAGGTACGGGTAACATGGCTATCGGTCATGTTCGTTATTCAACAACAGGCGGAAAGAATATAAACAATATTCAGCCTCTTGTTATCCGTCATATCAAGGGCAATCTCGCTCTTGCTCACAACGGTAATCTTGTTAATGCAGTTGATATAAGAAAAAGCTTTGAGCTAAACGGCGGAATATTTCACGGCACAAGTGATACGGAATCTATTGCTTATTCAATAGTATCTAACAGGCTTTGCAGTAAGAGTACCGAGGAGGCCATAGAAAAGACTATGCCGAAGCTAAAGGGTGCGTATTCCTGCATAGTTATGACTGCAACAAAAATGATTGCATTTAGGGATCCTATCGGCTTTAGACCTCTTTGTATAGGAAAGACAAACGACGGTGCGTGGTGCGTCAGCAGTGAATCATGCGCCCTTGACGCAATCGGAGCAGACTTTGTGCGTGATGTTTTGCCGGGTGAAATCGTAACCATTGATGAAAACGGTATTCACTCCAACAAGGCTCATTGTAAAAGCAAGAGTAATCTGTGCGTATTTGAATACATCTATTTTGCAAGACCGGACAGTGTTATTGACGGTGCTTGCGTTGAGCATGCAAGAATGAGAGCAGGTGCCTTTCTCGCAAAGGAAAGTCCTGTTGATGCAGACATAGTTATAGGTGTGCCCGACAGCGGACTTGATGCGGCGCTCGGCTATGCAAACGAGAGTGGAATACCTTACGGTATAGGATTTATAAAAAACAGATATATCGGCAGAAGCTTTATTCAGCCAAATCAAAATCAGCGTGAGGATGCAGTTAGAATTAAGCTTAATGTCATAAAGGAAAACATTAAGGGCAAGCGAGTTATCATGATTGACGACTCAATAGTTCGCGGTACAACCTGCGCGAGAATAGTTAATCTTCTGCGCGAGGCCGGTGCCAAGGAGGTTCACATGAGAGTATCGTCTCCGCCGTTTAAGTACCCCTGCTATTTCGGCACAGATGTTGACAGCCAAGAGAATTTAATTGCCTGCCAATATGAATCGACAGACGAAATTGCAAAGGTAATCGGCGTAGATAGTCTTGCTTATTTGTCAATAGATGCAACTCATAAAATAGCAAGGGAGGCGTCGGTCGGCTTTTGCGACGGTTGCTTTACGGGAGAATATCCAATCGAGGTTCCAAAGGAACAGCCAAAGGATAAATTTGAAGAGAAGCTGAATAAAATCTCGTCATATTATCAAGTGTTAGACTGATATTCCCAAAAAATTTCAATAAAGCTCTTGACAAATTTATCACTTTAGCGTATTATAGCGATAAATCAACAAACAAAACCTATGATGAAGAGTGAGTACGGTTTTATGTAGCATTAAAGCGAGTCGCAGTTGGTGTGAGTGCGATATGTAAGTAAAATACGGAATGGACTTCTGAGGGCAAACAGAAATGATTGTATCAAAGTATGGGCGACGGGGTTAAGCACCTCGTAAACAACAGCTTGCATATATTAGTATGCTTTGAGTGGGCGCATTTGCGTCAAGCCGGGTGGCACCACAGGTTAATTATCCTGTCCCAGCATTATGCAGGGACAGGTTTTTTATTTTTTTGAGGAGTAATATTTATGTTTTTGTTAACTAAACGATGGCGTTGCTTATAAGCTTATAAACAAAAATCAACAACATAACATTTTTAAAGGAGATTAACTATGAAAAAAGACGGAAACATTCCATACAAAATTTATCTTGAGGAAGGTGAAATGCCAAAGGCATGGTACAACCTTAGAGCCGATATGAAAAATAAGCCGGCTCCCCTCCTTAATCCTGCAACACTTGAGCCTATGACCTTTGAGGATTTGACTCCTGTTTTTTGCGACGATTTGGTTAAGCAGGAATTGGATGAAACAACAGCATATTTTGAAATACCCGAGGAAATCCGTAATTTCTACAAAATGTATCGTCCTTCTCCTCTTGTAAGAGCATATTGCCTTGAAGAGAAGCTTGGCACACCTGCAAAGATTTATTACAAATTCGAGGGCAACAACACCTCAGGCTCTCACAAGCTTAATTCTGCTATTGCTCAGGCATATTATGCTAAAAAGCAGGGCTTAAAGGGTGTAACAACCGAAACCGGTGCAGGTCAGTGGGGTACTGCATTATCAATGGCTTGCTCATACTTTGACCTTGATTGCAAGGTGTATATGGTAAAATGCTCTTATGAGCAAAAGCCGTTTAGACGCGAGGTTATGAGAACATACGGTGCATCCGTTACTCCGTCACCGTCAATGGAAACAAAAATCGGTCAAAAGATTAACGCAGACCATCCCGGCACAACAGGCTCACTTGGCTGTGCAATTTCAGAGGCAGTTGAGGCTGCAACATCAACACCGGGATACAGATATGTTCTTGGCTCAGTATTAAATCAGGTAATGCTGCATCAATCAATTATCGGTCTTGAAACAAAGGCGGCGCTTGACAAGTACAATATCAAGCCTGATATGATTATCGGCTGTGCCGGCGGCGGTTCAAACCTCGGCGGCTTAATTGCTCCGTTTATGGGCGAAAAGCTCCGTGGCGAAGCTGACTATGAAATCGTTGCAGTTGAGCCTGCAAGCTGTCCTTCATTTACAAGAGGTAAATTTGCTTATGATTTCTGTGACACCGGAATGGTTTGTCCTCTTGCTAAGATGAAAACTCTCGGTGCAGACTTTATCCCTGCGCCAAACCACGCAGGCGGCTTAAGATACCATGGTATGAGCTCGACACTTTCACAGCTTTACGAGGACGGATTCATGAAGGCCGTTTCGGTAACACAAACAGACGTATTTGCCGCAGCTGAGGAATTTGCAAGAGTTGAGGGTATTCTTCCTGCACCTGAAAGCTCACACGCTATTAAGGTAGCCATTGACGAAGCGTTAAAGTGTAAGGAAACAGGCGAAGAAAAAACAATTGTATTCGGCTTAACAGGCACAGGCTACTTTGATATGTACGCCTATGAAAAATTCCACGACGGCTTAATGACAGATTATATCCCGACAGATGAGGAATTGGAAAAGTCCTTTGCAAAGCTTCCGAAAATCGACTGAGCCTCCAAGGTAACGCATAATTAAAATTAAAATACTCCCATACGGTACACCTTTACCGTATGGGAGTATTTTTTTGCTATTTCACAATCTCATATTGCCAATCAATTATTCCGCCGAATTCCTTAACATTGGTATATCCCATGTCGGCAAGTGACTGTGCGGCGATTTTACTGCGCCTTCCGCTTCGACAGTAAACAAGAATTAACTGTTCCCTGTCCGGAATCAAATCCCCTGCCCTTGCTTCAATTTCTGTATAAGGGATTACTATTGCACCATTGATATGCCCTTCATCGTATTCATATTCCTCACGGGCATCAATTATAACACAGTCCGCTTCGCTGTCCATAATTTTCTTTGCTTCGTCCTGTGATATTTGCTCGTATGATGCATTACTCATTTGCGCTTCCTCCGTTTTGCTTGCAGTATCATTATTGCTGCATCCTAAAAACGCAAAAGCAACAATAATAACCATTGCAGAAATCAGCAATAGCCTCTTTTTGATATTATCACCTGAAATCCTAATCACCTTTATTTTATCCGATTTGGCAGAATTTATTTCTTATATTTTTCACGCGGTACATACGATGTGTGCAAATCGTGATGAGCCTTGTGACCGCCGAAGCCATCGTACCACTCCGAATACAACGCTTTAATCACCGGCGATTCGTGCGACATTCTAATAGGCATTGATTTATCTTGATCGTAAAGAGCCTTTGCTCTTAACACCTTTAAATCAACGGTGTCACGAACATACTGCGGTTGAATCGGTTGTCCGCCGCCGTTTACACAGCCACCCGGACATCCCATTATTTCAATAAATCCCCAACCGTCCGGATTGCCTGCCTTAAGCTTATCCATAACAACCTTTGCGGCAGCTGCACCTGAAGCAACAGCAAGCTTCACATCGGTACCTGCGAGATTAACAGTTGTCTGCTTCAATCCCATTGTACCACGAACAGCCTTAAGCTCAATAGGTTCATCTGCACCGTTAAGCCAAGCATTAGCCGTTCTGACAGCAGCCTCCATAACTCCGCCGGTTGCACCGAATATTACAGCCGCACCCGTATCTTCGCCGAGAGGAGAGTCAAATTCCTCATCGGGAAGCATTGAGAAGTTAATTCCCAAACGATTAAACATTCTTGCAATTTCGCGTGTTGTCAATGCAATATCAACATCAGGATAACCGGAGGCATCCTCGTCATCTCTGCCTATTTCAAATTTTTTGGCAGTGCATGGCATAACAGCAACACTGACAATATCCTTTGGATCAATTCCCATTTTTTGAGCGTAATAGGTCTTTATTACTGCACCGCCCATTTGCTGCGGTGACTTACATGTCGAAAGATGAGAAAGCAAATCGGGATAATAGAACTCACAGAATTTAACCCAACCCGGTGAGCAGGAGGTAATCATCGGCAATGTGCCGCCGTTTTTAATTCTTTCAACAAGCTCGTTAGCCTCCTCAACTATTGTTAGGTCAGCGGCAAAGTCGGTGTCGAACACCTTGTCAAAGCCGAGTCTGCGAAGAGCCGCTACCATTTTGCCCTCAACATTTGAGCCGATAGGCATACCGAAGCATTCGCCGATTGTTGCTCTAATAGACGGAGCAGTTTGCACAACAACATGCTTTGTAGGATCGGATAACGCTGCCCATACCTTGTATGTATCATCACGCTCTGTTAATGCACCTGTCGGACAGGCAACAGTACACTGACCGCATGAAATACAAGGTGTATTATTGAGCGGCAGATTAAACGGCTGACCGATAGAGGTATCCATACCCCTGTCATTTGCGCCGATAACACTTACATACTGCTGATTGCACGCAGCAACACAGCGTCTGCAAAGAATACACTTGTTGTTATCACGCACAAGATGAGGTGAGCTCATATCCTTTTCGTAATGTGGCTTTTCACCCTCGAAATTAGAGTGGTCAACACCGTAATCATAGCAAAGCTTTTGAAGCTCGCAATTTGTTGAACGAACACAAGAAAGGCAATTCTTGTCGTGTACAGACAAAATAAGCTCCAAGGTCGTCTTTCTGTATTTTTGAATTTTTTCGGTATTAGTTAATACCTCCATACCCTCCGACACGGGATATACACAGGAGGTAACAATTTTATATCCGCGTCCCTCATTTGCCTCAACGATGCACATACGGCATGCGCCTATCTCGTTGATGTCCTTCATATAGCAAAGAGTTGGAATTTCAATGCCTGTTTTACGAGCAGCGTCCAATATAGTAGAGCCCTTTTCAACAGTTGTGGGAATTCCATTGATTTTCAAATTAACCATTTCCATATTTTCAGGCTCCTTTCTTACTGCTTTGAAATCGCTTTAAATTTACAATTATCCATACAGGCGCTGCATTTAATACACTTTGCAGGATCAATATAGTATGATGACAGCTTATGACCGGGTGCAACATAATCTGTTTGATAAATTGTGCCTGCAGGACAGTTTCTTGCACACATACCGCATCCGATACACTTATCCTTGTCGATAGTGAATGTAAGAAGATTTTTACATACACCTGCCGGACATTTTTTGTTTTGAATATGAGCAATATATTCGTCCTTAAAGAACTTTAAGGTTGCGAGAACCGGATTAGGAGCTGTTTGACCTAAGCCGCACTGAGAATTAGCCTTGATATAATTGCAAAGCTCCTCCATCCTATCCAAATCCTCCATAGTGCCGTTGCCGTCGGTAATCTTGTTTAATATTTCAAGCAATCGCTTTGTACCTACTCGGCAAGGTGTGCACTTACCGCAGGATTCATCAACGGTAAACTCTAAGAAGAATTTTGCTATATCAACCATACAGGTATCCTCGTCCATAACGATAAGTCCGCCTGAGCCCATCATACAGCCGATTGCCGTAAGGTTATCGTAATCAATTTCCGTATCAATCAACGCGGCAGGAATACATCCGCCTGACGGTCCGCCGGTTTGAGCAGCCTTGAAGCGCTTTCCGTTAGGGATACCGCCGCCGATGTCCTCAATAATTTCTCTGAGAGTAGTACCCATAGGTACCTCAACAAGACCGGTATGAGTAATATTTCCTCCGAGTGCAAATACCTTTGTGCCCTTTGATTTTTCGGTACCCATTGATGCAAACCACTGTGCACCGTTCAAAATAATCTGCGGAATGTTTGCAAAGGTTTCAACATTGTTTTCAACAGTAGGAGAATTGAACAAGCCCTTAACTGCAGGATACGGAGGACGGGGACGAGGCTCTCCTCTGTTGCCCTCAATAGATGTCATAAGTGCAGTTTCCTCACCGCAGACAAAGGCACCTGCGCCGAGACGGATTTCCATGTCGAAATCAAATTTTGAATTAAATATATTCTTGCCGAGCAAGCCTAATTCTCTTGCTTGGTCAATAGCAATCTGCAAGCGATTAACTGCAATCGGATACTCTGCACGAACATAAACATAGCCCTTTGTAGCCCCTATTGCGTATCCGGCGATTGCCATAGCCTCAATGATGCTGTGCGGATCACCCTCAAGAACGGAACGGTCCATAAATGCACCGGGATCGCCCTCGTCGGCATTACATACAACATATTTTTGACGAGCCTTATTCGGTGCGCAAAGCGCCCACTTAACACCTGTCGGGAATCCACCACCGCCTCGACCGCGAAGACCTGAATCCTTAACACACTGAATTACCTCGTCAGGAGTCATTGTGTTAAGTGCCTTTGCAAGAGCCTGATAGCCGTCCCTTGCTATATATTCATTGATGTTTTCCGGATCGATTACTCCGCAGTTTCTAAGAGCAACACGATTCTGCGCTCTGTAAAATGCGGTTTCGTTAAGCTTAACATATTTCGGGTTGATTGGGGCAACCTTTCCCGTGTCTGAATACACAAGCCTTTCAACAATATGTCCCTTTAAAATATGCTGCTCAACAATTTCATCAACATCCTCAACAGATACTCTGCTGTAAAATGTTCCGTCGGGATAAACAATGACAACCGGACCTAATGCACAAAGACCGAAGCAGCCTGTTTGAACAAGCTGTACCTCATCCTCGAGTCCGTTTGCCTTGAGTGACTCAATAAATTTTTCCTGTATTTTCTTACTGCCTGAAGAGGTACAACCTGTACCGCCACAAATCATAATGTGTGTACGAATCATAATTATACCTCCTGATTATAAACATGGTCCTGAAGAATGATGCCCTTTAGCAAATGCTCGTCAACAATTCTTTCGGCAAGAACGCTGTCCACATTAACATAAGTAACCTCTTCAATACCTTCATCAATAATTTTTATAACGGGATTCTTGCCCGGAATACTCACACGAGCCTCCTGCATAACCAATACCTTATGTGACAATCCCTTTTTCGAAATAAGCTCTACCATCTTATGTAAAATATCTCTGGCTCCGCTAACCATTCCGCTGTTACCCATACCAACGATAACTTTAATCGGTTTTTCATCGGTTCGGATTTCAATATTATCAATATACTGCTGCTTGATAGCGTTTAATTCGTCAACAGATTTCATATCCTACCTCCCAATTAATCTTGATATTTCGCCAAAATATCATCAATATCGTCAGCCGTAAGTCTGCCGTAAACCTCGTCGTTTATTGTCATAACAGGTCCTAAGCCGCAAGCACCGATGCATCGGCAGGCTGTTAATGAAAATTTACCGTCAGGCGTACATTCGTCAATTCCTATGCCTAATTTTTCCTGAAGCTTGTCCACAAGTGTTTGAGCACCCTTAACATAGCACGCTGTGCCTAAGCAAACCGAGATGTTATATTTGCCCTTAGGTGAGAGCGAAAACTGTGCATAAAAGGTTGATACGCCGTAAACCTTCTCAAGAGGAATACCCATACCCTCGGAAATCATTTCCTGAACCTCAATCGGAAGATAGCCGTAAATATCCTGCGCCTGCTGCATAACGGATATAAGCTTGCTTTCGTCGTTTTTGTTTTCTTCGATAACAGCCATTAGCTGCTGCTTTTGTTCAGCCGTACCGTTAAACGGCAGGCTACTGAGCTTTTTCTTCATAATTTACCCCTTTATTAAACTTGCCAAAACAGCAATTTTAGTAATACACGCAACAATTTTAACATTTATCGAAATAAAAATCAATGTTAATTTTTTAACAATCTAAATCAAGCGATATGTTCAATGGCAAAAGAGAGCGCTTAAGAATACCGTTTATATGTGCAATTGCAACGCCGTAATTGACTATCGGTATTCCCAGAATCTCTGCTTTGTCGATACGACTGTTCATTTCTCTTTCATTTATCATGCAACCGCCGCAGTGGATAACAAGTGCATAATCCTTCAAATCCTCGGGAAAGTCTCCGCCGGAGGTGAAGCTGTATTCAAGCTTAACTCCTGTGTATTTCTCAAGCCATTTCGGAAGCTTTACCGTACCGATGTCATTGCACTGACGATGATGGGTGCAAGCCTCGGATATTAAAACCTTATCGCCGTTTTTAAGGCTGTCAATAGCCTTAGCCCCGCTAACTAAGGTGTTAAGTCTTCCCTTATACCTTGCAAACAGAATGGAAAAGGAGGTCAGCGGTATATCATCCGAAATATTATCTGCCACATATTCAAACACCTGTGAATCGGTAATTACCAATTTAGGCTTTGAATTAAGCATGCTTAAGGTCTGCGATAATTCCTCGGGCTGACATACAACAGCAGTACAATGTGCATCTAAAAGCTCTCTAAGCACCTGCTGCTGAGGCAGTATAAGTCTGCCCTTAGGTGCCGATTCATCAATCGGCGTAACCAAAACCGCAATATCGTTAGGGCAAAGCAAATCCGAAGCGATATGCTTTTCCTGTTTCATATACCTGCAAAAACTGCCTATAAGCTCCTTTAGCTCGTTTACACCTGTGCCTTCGGTTGAAGAAACATATATTTCGTTGCTCGCAATTTCCTTTCTTTCGCTTATCAAATCCGATTTTGTGTATGCGATTATGTATGGCAAATTTCTGCTTTTAAATTCTTCTATCAGCCTTTCGTCTTCATTTCTCAAGCCGACGGCAGAATCAACAGCTAAAACGGCAATATCGGACTGAGTCAAAATTTTTCTTGCTTTTGATATTCTCTTTTCACCGAGCTCTCCCTCATCATCCAAGCCGGGAGTGTCAATAATCAAAACAGGTCCCAAAGGAAGAAGCTCCATTGACTTTTTTACCGGATCGGTTGTAGTTCCCTTAACATCCGAAACAACGCTGATCTCTTGGCTTGTAACAGCATTTACAAGGCTTGATTTACCGGCGTTTCTCATACCGAAGAAGCCTATATGAATTCGCTGTGCAGATACCGTATCATTAAGTCCCATAAGCCTCCTCCTAAAATCGAAAATCTCTGCGGTTTGAGCTTTTAATGTCCTTAATGCTTTGAGCAGCTATTTCACGAACTCTGTCATTCGGGATTTTTTTAAGCTCCTGCTCAACCATTTTACAGCCTATTCCCTTTGTTTTAGGTGAAGCATAATCCTCTAAATATTCGCTGAGCGTCATCAATGCATTTGGATGACAGCAATTGAGTATTTGACCGTTTTTACAAAGACTCATAAAGCGGTCGCCTGTTCTTCCCTCTCTGTAACACGCAGTACAAAACGACGGAATGTGACCGTTTTCCATTAACCAGCAAACAACCTCATCAAGCGAGCGTTGGTCGGACACATCAAACTGCTCTGTATCGTGCGGTCTTTCATCGGGAGAATAGCCTGCATATCCACCCACAGATGTTCTTGAGCCTCCGCTAACCTGTGAAATACCGAGTCGCAAAAGCCTTGAACGCACCTGCTCGGTTTCTCTTGTGGAAATAATCATTCCCGTATATGGCACGGCAAGTCTTATGCATGCCGTGATTTTTGCAAATGTTTCATCATCAATTCCGTTATCAAA
>CAMGDK010000007.1 GCA_946042285.1 uncultured Clostridia bacterium
TTATACGATTTGTGTGTCCTCACAGGTTGGATGCAAAATGGGATGTACCTTCTGTGCATCAACGCTTGCCGGCTTTAAAAGAAATCTTACGGCAGGTGAAATTGAGTCGCAGCTTCATTGTGCGCAGGAGGATTTAGGTGTACGAATATCACATATTGTTTTAATGGGTATCGGTGAACCGCTTGATAATTTTGATAATGTAATGGATTTTTTGACTAATGTTAACGACGAAAACGGACTTAATATCAGTATGAGAAGCATTACTTTATCAACATGCGGAATAGTTCCGCGTATATATGATTTGATAGAAAAAAATTTGCAGCTTACGCTTACAATTTCACTTCACGCTCCCAATGATGAAATCAGAAGCTCAACAATGCCGATAAATAATAGATACAGTATGGATGAGCTTTTGACAGCTTGCAGGCAGTACGCAAAGATAACGGGTAGGAGAGTAAGCTTTGAATATACACTTATTCACGGCGTTAACGATAGGGAAGCAGATGCACTTGAGCTTGCACAAAAGCTAAAGGGAATGCTGTGTCATATAAATCTAATTCCCGTTAACGATGTAAAGGAAAGAAATAACCGCAAAGCAAGCAAAGAGGATATATACAGGTTTTGTGACCTTCTTAACAAAAAGGGACTCAATGCCACAGTCAGACGAACGCTTGGCTCGGACATCAATGCTTCGTGCGGTCAGCTGAGAAGATTAAAAAAAGAGGTGACAGATAATGAGAATTGTTGCTAAAACAGACAAGGGTAATGTTAGAGAATCCAATCAGGATGCTTACGCTGTCGGCGAGTTTTCCGATGAGGTTGTGTGGGCTGTTGTATGCGATGGTATGGGCGGTGCAGCAGGCGGTAATATTGCAAGCGCTCTTGCGGTAAAGGTTATAAGTGATAAGATTAACGCTTCTTACAGAGAAAAAATGCGTGATGCATCAATTAAAAACATGCTTGATTCTGCACTTACCGCTGCTAATATCGAAGTGTACGATATGGCGGATTCAAAGCCGGAGCTTCACGGTATGGGTACAACGGTTGTATGTGCAATAGTAAGGGACAATCAAGCCTTTATAGCACATGCCGGTGACAGTCGGGCGTATGTACTTAATAACGGCAGCATCAATCAAATTACCACAGATCACAGCATGGTACAAATGCTTTTATCTAAGGGTAAAATTACTAATGAGGAAGCAGAGCATCATCCCGATAAAAATATAATTACAAGAGCCGTCGGCGTTGATAAAATGATTGAGATTGACTTTGATCAAATAGATCTTGATGAAGACAGTACACTTTTGCTATGCACCGATGGACTTTCAAATTATGTTACAAATGATGATATTATTCAAATTATGAGTGATGGAAAGCATTATGCTTTTGCCGACAGGTTGGTTCAAAGGGCAAACGAGAACGGCGGCGGTGACAATATTACCGTAGTAGTAATTTCTAAATAAGAGGTAAATAATTTTATGGATAATTATGTAGGCAAGCGTCTTGACGGCAGATATGAAATTCAGGAGATTATCGGTGTTGGAGGAATGTCTGTTGTTTATAAGGCTTATGATAATGTTGACGACAGAATAGTTGCAGTTAAAATACTTAAAGATGAGTTTCTAACAAATGATGATTTTGTAAGAAGATTTAAAAATGAAAGTAAGGCTATTGCACTTCTTTCGCATCCCAATATTGTTAAGGTTTACGATGTCAGCTTTGGCGAAAAGCTTCAATACATCGTTATGGAATATGTTGATGGAATAACGCTTAAGGAGTATATTCAAAAGCAGGGTGCGATTACATGGAACGATGCATTGTTCTTCACAACTCAAATACTTAAGGCACTCCAGCACGCTCACGATAAAGGAATAGTACATCGTGATATTAAACCGCAAAATATAATTCTTCTTTCGACAGGTAATATCAAGGTTGCCGATTTCGGCATTGCTCGTTTTTCAAGGAGCGATACCAAAACTCTTACGGATACTGCTATCGGTTCGGTTCATTATATCAGTCCCGAACAGGCAAAGGGTGAGCTTACTGATGAAAGGGCAGATATTTATTCTGTCGGTGTAGTTCTTTACGAAATGCTTGCAGGAAAGGTTCCTTTTGAGGCTGACAGTGCTGTTTCCGTTGCATTGATGCAGGTTCAAAACGATGCGAAGAGGTTGACTGAAATCAATCCTGATATTCCTCTTGGACTTGAGCAGATTTGTATTCACGCTATGCAAAAGAATTCTAATGATAGGTATCAAACAGCTACCGAAATGCTTCTTGATGTTGAAGAGGTTATAAAAAATCCAAAGACGGAATTTGATTATTCTTATTTTGTTGATAAACAACCGACTAAGTATGTAATCAGCAGTGAAAGCAACAAAGGCAATGATGAAGATGAACCGATTGACGATTATGATGATAACTATTATGACGCCTCTCACAAAAAGAAGGTAGTATCTGCAATTCTTATTGGAATTATTATTTTGGTAACCGCTGTTGTTCTTTTGATTATGGCGATAACAGGATCATTTAAAACAAATACAAGTACACTTGATAGCTTTATAGGCTTTTCCTACGATGAGCTTATGAGCTCAAACAAGTATGATTATGAGTTTATTCTTGAGCAGAAAAAGACCGACCAGGTGGAGCCGGGTATTGTAATTGAGCAGTCGCCTGAGGCAGGCACAAAGGTTATCGACGGTAGCCAGGTAAGGCTGATTGTCTCTGCCTCTCTTGATGACATTGCCGTACCTAATGTATATAACCTAAATGAAGAAAAGGCAAAGAAGGCACTTTCCAAGGAGGGCTTAAATAACTATACAATTACCACTGTGTCGAGCGAAACAGTTGAAGAAGGCTATGTTGTTTATACAGAGCCGAAAGCAGGGAATATTGTTTCCTCCGATGCTCAGATTATTGTGTATTTAAGCTCCGGTCCAACAACCGCTGTTGAGAAAACAGCTGTTATTCCGGATGTAAAGGGATTAACACAGGAGGGTGCCCGCGCATTCCTCGAAAAGTGCGGATTTACTAACATTACCTTCTCACCTGAGGATAGTACTGTTGCTAAGGGCGTTGTTCTATCTCAATCTCCTTCTGCCGGTGTAACCGCTTCGGTTGATGAAAGGATTAAGGTTGTTATTTCTTCAGGTGTTACTACTACGACAACCAAGCCATCGACAAAGATTTCTCTTTCTGTTAACCTGCCTGAGATAATCGATCAGTATGGTGAGTACGCTGTGGATTCACTTGAGGTTACTCTTAACGGTGAAACTTATCTTAATCAGGCAGTAACACTTAAGGGCAACAAAGCAAATGTCAGCATTTCAATTGAAGGCTCAAGTGATGTTAATGTCAGGGTGTCGCTTACAGGTATCGGAGCGGTTGAAACAAAAACCGTAAATCCGGCTAACAGTAATAATATTTCAGTTGATTTCAGCGGATTTTCTTATAATGACACAACAACTGCTGCAAATAATTCCGTAACAGATGCTGTTACAACATCACCCGCAACCTCTGAGCAGCCGGCTGAGCAGCCGACGATGTAAGGAGTAGCTTATGCCGGAAGGTTTAATTGTTAAAGGTATCGGCGGTTTCTATTATGTAGAAACCGCTGACGGCATTTTTGAATGTAAGGCACGAGGTGTGTTTAGAAAAAAGCAAATCACACCATTTGTCGGTGATAGGGTATCAATAACTATAAATGAAAATGCGGAAAATACAATTGACGAAATTTTTGAAAGAAAGAACAATCTTGTCCGTCCTCCGCTTGCTAATATAGACAGGTTGTTTATCGTATCCTCGATTGTAGATCCTGCAATAAATACATTTATTCTCGACAAGCTTATTGCTATTGCCGAACATAAAGATATTGAGCCGATTATTGTGTTTACAAAAATAGATTTAGACAACTGCACTCAAAAGTATGTTGATATATATAATAAAGCAGGATTTAAAACAATATGCTGCGACAACACAACAGGTGTAGGCGCCGATGAGGTGAAGACTCTGATCAAGGACAGCGTTTGTGCTTTTACAGGTAATTCGGGTGTAGGTAAATCAACACTGCTAAACAATATTGATGAGAGTCTCAACCTCCAAACCGCACAGACAAGCAAAAAGCTCGGTAGAGGTAAGCATACAACAAGGCATTGTGAGCTGTTTAAGATTGCAGGAGGATATGTTGCCGATACTCCGGGATTTTCCTCTCTTGATATTGAGCGTTGCGAAATCATAATGAAGGATGATTTGCCTTATTGCTTTAGAGAGTTTGAAGGGTATATTGATAATTGTAAATTTAAAACAAACTGCTCTCATATCAACGATAAGGGCTGTGCAGTTAAAAAAGCAGTTGATGACGGCGAAATTTCTCAGTCGCGCCATCAAAGCTATATTCAAATGTATAATGATGTAAAGGATATTAAGGAATGGGAAATGAAGTAAAAAAGTGTGCTGTTATCACCGGTGCACCTGAAAATGATATAAATTATTACCATTCTTATTTGATAGACAGATATATCATTTCCGCCGACAGCGGCTTTGAAAAATGTGTTAACATCGGAATAAAGCCTGATTTGATAATCGGCGATTTTGATTCTTCAGCAAAGCCTGATACCGATATTGAAACAATCACTCTTCCGGTTATGAAGGATGATACCGACACCTTCTTTGCCGTTAAAGAGGCTGTTAAAAGAGGCTATAACGATATTATTATCCTTGGTGGTATTGGTTCAAGGGTTGATCACACATATTCAAATATATTATCTCTTAATTATTGCAACGATTTAGGAGTTAGTGCACTGCTGGTGAATAGAAGCAACAGGATAAGAATATTAAACTCATCGTGTGTAATCAAAAAGGACGGTTATAATTATTTATCTCTTTTTGCTTTATTTGAGGAGTGTAAGGGGTTAACAACAAAAGGAACATTATATAATCTAACCGATTATAATTTGTCTCCTCAATGTCAGCTTTGTCAAAGCAACTCATTTGTTAATGATGAGATTGAAATAAGCTTTGACTGCGGAAAAATTCTTCTCATAGAGAGTAACGATTGAACGATAAGTGCATAAGATGTAGTAAATACAACAATCGGGGGTGTTTACTATATGAAGAAAATGTGCAGGAGAGACTATCTTTGGATTGCATTTGGCGTCGGATGCGTGGTTGCCTGCTGTTGTCCTACTGTCTGGATAACAAGAATTCTTGCTATTGTAGTAATTATTCTCGGAATAATATGTTGTAAAAACAGTGGGTGATTTTATGAAGGTCGTATTGATTAAAAGTCCAAAGCTTCTTGCTCCGATCCTAAGATCTATTTTTAAAATCCAAAAAGTTAAAAACGAAACATAGAACAAAACAGAGTCAATCAAAATGATTGACTCTGTTTTGTCATATTAGGTTGTTTGCTTGCATAGTTATTGTTAGAAACTGAAAGGAGATTCTTTATGGAGCTATGCAAGGAATACAAATCAATGAATTGTAACGAAAGAAAGGAATGTTTGTGCGAAGGCTTTGACATTGATTATCAATTGAATTTACCGCAATATTTGGATGATATTGAAAAGCTGATAAAATGTGATGTTAAAAATATAGTTAGCGATTATGAGTTATCTTCTTCATCAATCAAAATGTACGGTAAAAGCGTAATTATTATCACATATTTGAATAGCAACTCTTGTCCTGTTTCAAATATCTTTGAAGAAGAGTTTAGCAAAACAATATCTATAAATGAAAACAGTGATTACCGATTTGCACAGGTATCATTGCAAAACAAATATTACAATTTCAGACTTGTAAATCAAAGGAGAATTGATTTACATATATCGCTCAATGCATGTGTAGAGGTTTATTGTGACAGTCTTACAGACGGTCTTCTTTCTTGTAAAAATGCATTTTTAAGGCAGGAAGACATAACTGTTTTAAAGGATAAGTATTCAGGTGTCGCATCTGTTGAGTTTGATGAAACTATTTCCGTTGCCGACAGAAAAAGTAATATAAAGAATATTGTTAACACCTCTTACTGCTCTTATGTTGACGAATCAAAGATAATTAAGGATAAAATGCTTGTTAAAATCAATGCTGATGTTAATGTCGTTTATGTTGATGATAATGACGAATTGCAAAAGGCAAGCTATTCGTTTTCTGTCAGTAAAATCATTGATGTGTTAGATTGTGACGAAAATGATAACGCGCTTATTTTTGCCGAAATATCTCAGCTGTATGTTAAGCCTAAGGCAGATAAGGATAACAATCTTTGTGATGTCGAGCTGGTAGGAAGAATCTGTGTCAATTATCGTATCAAGACAAGCGACGAAATGTCATACATAAAAGATGCGTACATACCGTATAACGCCTCACAGCTTCAATTCAAAAAAATGCTTATCAAAAAGAATCCGTTATATTATTTTGATGATAAAACAATTGAAATGATATTTGAAAATGAAAAAAGCATTGTTGAAATTGTAGATATAAAAGCAGATGTGAATTCGTGCAAAATTGATGATTCCGTGCTTTCATTTTCCGTTGTGCTGTCGTTTATATATTATGATGATTCATCACAGCTTTGTTATTTTAGAAAGAGTGCAGATTACTCCTTTTCACTAAACGATTCAAAGCTCAGCGGTGAAGCCTGTGTCAATTTAAAATCGTTTGACTTTGTCATTAAAAGCACCGACAAGATTTCTCTTCGTCTGAATATTGAGTATTGTGCATATTTATATTCTACCGAAATGATTTCCTATGTGTCGGATTTGGAAGCAGGAGAAGAGTGCGACAAGGTGAATTTGCCTGAATTGACGCTTTATTTTGCCAATAAAAATGAATGTGTGTGGGATATTGCAAAAGCATTTTCAACTGATTCAAGGCTGATAATGGAAGAAAATGATTTGAAATCGGATATAGTTGATGCTTCGAGAATTCTGCTTGTTCCGGGAATGTGAGGTTGCTTATGTATAATAATATTTATAGTGATATTTCTAAAAGAACGGGCGGAGATATTTATATCGGTGTCGTAGGTCCTGTAAGAACAGGAAAATCAACATTTATCAAACGATTTATGGATTCGCTTGTAATACCGAATATAGATGATGAATATGTTAAAGAAAGGGCACTCGATGAGCTGCCGCAATCAGCAGCAGGCAGAACAATTATGACCACCGAGCCGAAGTTCATACCCGAGGAAGCAGTAGAGCTTTGCATGAATGACAATATTAAAATGCGTGTTAGACTGATTGACTGCGTTGGATATATCGTGCCAAGCTCTGTCGGTTATATTGAAGAGGATCAGCCGAGAATGGTGATGACGCCTTGGTACGAAGAAGAAATACCGTTTAATATGGCAGCTGAAATCGGAACGAAAAAAGTTATTACAGAGCATTCAACAATCGGTCTTGTAATAACAACAGACGGTTCTATCAGTTCCATTCCGCGTGATGAATATGAAGAGGCAGAGGAAAGGGTAATCGAAGAACTAAAGGAGCTGAACAAGCCGTTTATCGTTTTAATGAATTGCGATAATCCAAAATCGTCCTCTGTCATAGGTCTGTGCGAATCCCTGTGTGAAAAATACTCTGTTCCTGTTATTCCTGTTAATTGTCTTGAATTGACACAAGATGAAATCAACACAATTTTGTCAGATATATTGTACGAGTTTCCTGTGTCAAGTGTAGGTATAAATTATCCGTCGTGGATAAATTCGCTTGATAAGCAAAATTATTTGAAGCAGTCTATGCTTCAATGTGTTAAGGAAAACGCTCAATCCTTATCAACCATTAGAAGTGTAGCTCACTTTGCAGACTGCTTAAAATCAAATGAATATGTTGAATCCGTCTGTGTCAATTCTCTTGATTTGTCTAACGGTAATGTTTCAATAAAGCTTTATGTTGACAATTCGCATTTTTATCATATCTTATCGGAAAACTGTAATGTCGATATTAAAGATGAAAAGGAGCTTCTCGGCTGCTTCACCTCACTCATTGCAATGAAGAGGGAATATGAACGCTTTTCTAAGGCGCTGAGTGATGTAGAGCAATGCGGATACGGAATTGTAATGCCGGAAATGAGCGAGCTAACGCTTGACGAGCCTGAAATAATGAAGCAGGGAGGCAGATACGGTGTTAAGCTAAAGGCTCAGGCACCGTCGATTCACATGATAAAATGCAACACATTTACAGAGGTTGCACCTATCGTTGGCAGCGAAAGTCAAAGCCAAGAGCTTGTAATGTATCTGCTCAAGGAATTCGAGGAAAATCCGTCGGAAATTTGGAATACAAATATTTTCGGTAAGTCACTTCATGAATTAGTTAGCGAGGGTCTGAATAATAAGCTGTATCGTATGCCTAATGACGCGCGAAACAAGTTCAGGGAAACAATAGAGCGTGTTATTAACGAAGGCTGTAACGGCTTAATATGTATTATTCTATAAGATAAAATAAAATTAGACCGCACTAAATCATTTGTGCGGTCTTTAATAGTATTATTGCTGTAACAATAATGTGAAAAAACATTATTGCAGGTAATCCATACATAAATTTTTTGTGCTTTGTTTTGTGGCGAATTACTTTCATGGTAATGTATTCACCAAAAGCACCTCCAACAACTGCAAACGAAAGGAGCGTTACCTCGGGTATTCTCCACATGCCTCTTTGCGCCTTGTATTTATCAATTGCCGATAATAAGGAAGCAATAATGTTCACAGTAATCAGATAAATTACAATATAATCAATCATTAGGATTAAATTCCTTGAGCTTCTTCAAATCAAAATTTCCGATTGAATGTTGAATTCCTTGCTTAAAATTATCGCCTGTTGCTTCGTCAACTGTAAATATTGACGCACACTGCGGACAAACAAGAAAATATACAGTGTTGCAGTTAATAAGCTTAGGCTCTGCTACAAGCCTTCTTTCAAAGTTTGAGAAAACTCCGAATTTTACTTTTTTATTACAGGAAGGGCAAACAAGCTCGTCTGTTTCGCCTCTGCTTTTTACTCTTAATGAGTTACCGAGTCTGTATTCCATAATTATCACCGACAATATTTTACTATAAAACATGGAAGTGTTCAAGTGTATAAGAAAAATATTTTAACTTTGTTTTTTGTATTTTTATTTTTGTTAAGCGGTTGTGCGGTTAAACAACCGAGTGAGGAAAAGAATTTAATTATCGAGCAACAATATATAAAGGCAGTATTTATTCCGTACTATGAGATGTCCGAATTCACAATAAACAGTAATGAAAATGAATTTAAAAATAAGATAAATAAAGCGTTTAAGAAGCTTGAAGATAATGGCTTTAACAGAGTTACTGTTCATGTTAGACCGTGTGCAGATGCTTTTTATAAATCAACCTATTTTCCAATCAGTGAATATTGCTTTGGTGCTCAGGGCTCTGATTTGTTATTCGATCCGCTTGAAATTATGATTGAAATTGCACATAAGCATAATTTATCCATAGAAGCATGGATAAATCCATACAGAGTCAGTCAATCTAATGATTACTCTAAGCTGTCTAATACCAATAAAGCATTTGAATGGATGAATACGCAAAAGGTTTATTCGGGCGATAACGGCTTGTATTTCAATCCGGCAGATAAGGATGTAAATGAGTTAATAGTAAACGGTGTAAAGGAAATAGTAAGCAATTATGCAGTTGATTCTGTTTGCTTTGATGATTATTTTTATCCGACAAAAGCAGAGGATATAGACGAAGGCTATTATGATGATTACAAAGCAAACGGCGGAGAAAAAAGCCTCCAAGATTGGAGGCGTGATAATGTAAGCAATATGGTGAAGGCGGTTTATTCTGCAATTAAGGAAATAAATCCTATGGTGTCATTCGGAATAAGTCCTGCTTCAAATATAGATAATGATTATTCAAACCTATATGCCGATGTTGAAAAATGGTCGTCAGAGGAAGGATATATAGACTATATTTGCCCGCAAATTTATTTTGGATTTCAAAACGAGAGTCAGCCTTTTATGAAAACAGTCAAGCTGTGGTGCAATACTGCAAGCTGTCGCCTGTATGTTGCATTACCGATGTACAAATCAAGCAAAGAGGATGAATTTGCCGGCAACGGCGGTAGGCTTGAATTTGTTAAGAATAACGATGTCGTTGCCCGTCAAATCACTTATTTATCGAAGCTTGATCAGGTAAAAGGGTTTTACTTATTTTCATATAGCTCATTAAAGGATAATGAAGAAACAAAAAATCTTTATTCTGCAATGCAAAAATCGTTTGAATAGTCTTTAATTTTCACCGTGACTTCTTCACCGATTAGATTTTTGCTGCTTTTTATTCTTACTGGTAAATAGCTGATTGTATAGCCTTGGTATATATTTTCTTCAACCTCGTTCTCAAAAAGAACACTGCATTCTTTTCCAATTAAATTTTTTAAATATTCTTTTCGTATATTTTCCGTCTCTTTTATCATTATTGAAGCGCGTCGCTCTTTTTCGCATTTGGGCACATTGTCGCCGCGCTTTGATGCAGCAGTTCCTTTTCTTTCGCTGTAAGGAAATACATGTACCTTTTCAAAGGCGATTTTTTTGACGAAATCAAGGCTTTCAATAAATTCATCTTCACCTTCATCATGAAATCCTACCATTACATCGGTTGTGATGCTTGCATCGGTAAATGTATTTCTCAGCTTATCGCAAAGCTCCTTGTATTCATCGGCAGTATAATGCCTGTTCATGTTTTTTAATGTCTTTGAGCATCCGCTTTGTAAAGATAGGTGAAATTGAGGACAAAACTTTTCAAGCCTTGATAGCCTTTCAATAATATTATCAGTGATATGATCCGGCTCAAGAGATCCGAGTCTTACTCGTTTGATTTTGTCATTTTCGTTGCATACCTTTACAGCATCGGCAATGTCAAAATTTTCACCTTTTCCGTATGAAGATAGGTTAATTCCAACGAGAACAATCTCTTTAATTCCGCCCTCGGCAAGGGTGTCTATTTCCTTTTTCAGTTCATCAAGCGGCTTAGAACGAACTCTTCCTCTTGATTTAGGAATAATGCAATATGAGCAAAATCTGTCACAACCATCCTCGATTTTTACAAAAGCTCTGATTCTGTCTCCAAAATTTTGAATAGAGCAGCTTTGAAATTCGTCATTAACCTTGTGCTCGTTGATTTCGATAATTCTGTTTTTGTTAATATTATAGCTGTTAATCAAATCGAGAATGTCACCGTCATTTTTATTTGAGAGAACAATATCGGCATCGTATAACGCCTTTGCTTCGTCGGGAAATGCCTGAGGCATACAACCGGTTAGAATTACCGTTGAGTCCGGGTGCTTTCTTTTGAATTTTCTGACACTTTGACGAGTTTTTTGATCAGCAGTTGCAGTTACTGTGCAGGAGTTAATTATGTAGTAGTCGGCATCACTATCGGGGGACACAATTTCAAATCCTGCATTTTTCAAAAGCTCTGCCATATATTCACTTTCATATTGATTTACCTTGCATCCTAATGTGTAAAAAGCAGCCTTCATATTGTAAACCTCCCACTATTTTTAAAGATTATAACAAATAATTGTTATTAAAACAAGTAAAAGTAAATACTAATTATTGGGTGATAAAATGAAAAAAACAGTTATATTTTTACTTTCCTTTGTAATTTTAATTTCCTGCCCTGCACAATGTCTTGCAGCAGTTGATGTGAAAAATGAAAAAATAAAGGCAAAATCAAGCATTTTAATGTGTATGGATACTAAAGAGGTGATTAAAGAAAGCAATGCTTATGAGCATCTGTCACCTGCATCCGTTACAAAAATCATGTCAATATTACTCGTTTTGGAAGCAATTGAAAATGGTCAAATTAAGCTTGACGATATGGTAAGTGCCGATGAAAATGCAGTTTCCATGGGAGGATCACAGATTTGGCTCGAGGTCGGGGAAATGATGAGTGTTAATGATTTACTTAAAGCAGTTATAATTTCCTCAGCAAATGATGCATGTGTACTTTTGGGTGAATATGTTTCAGGAAGTGCCGATGCATTCGTTGAAAAAATGAATGAAAGAGTACAGGAGCTTGGATTACAGAATACTCATTTTGAGAATTGCACAGGTCTTGATGACAGCGTAACAAATCATTATTCGTGTGCTTACGATTTGGCAGTGATAGCGTGCGAGGTAATGAAGTATGATCTTGTAAAAAAATATACTACCGTGTGGCTGGATTCGTTAAGAGACGGCAAAACAGAATTAAATAATACTAATAAGCTGATAAATAAGTACAACGGTATAACCGGATTAAAAACAGGAACAACATCAAATGCAGGATTTTGCCTTTGTGCTACGGCACAAAGAGACGGACTTAATCTTGTTTCGGTTGTTCTTGGCGCACAAACGAGTGAGGATAGATTTAATCTTTCAACTCAGCTGTTGGATTATGGCTTTGCCAATTATAAGCTTGCTGACATTAAAATTGACAAAAAGAAAATTACCCCTGTAAAGATTAAATCAGGTGTTGAAAAAAGCATAATACCCGTGATTGACAACAGCGGAAGCTTTTTGTTAAAAAAGAATACAGGAGAATTGAATTATAAGTATGTCATCAAAAAGTCTGTAAAAGCACCGGTAATAAAGGGTGATATTCTCGGAGAGATTATCGTCAGCGACGAAGAAAAAGAATTAGCTTCTATTCCATTGAAAGCGGATAAAACCGTAAGAATTGTAACATTTAGCAAAATTTTTCGAATATTGGTAAATAATATTTAAAAAAATGTTGAATATTTATAGTTTTTGGTGTATTATATCATCTCAAAGGATTATATTTGAATTGAGGCGATTTCATGTCAATTAAATTTATTTCACAGCATGCCGAGAGCATTGTTTCAAAAGACGATATTAAAGCACTTGAGCCTGCAGCTGTTGAAGCGCTTAAAGCAGTTCACAACAAGACAGGCGAGGGTAATGATTTTCTTGGATGGGTTACGCTCCCGACAGATTATGATAAAGATGAGTTTGCAAGAATTAAATCAGCTGCCGAATACATCAAGGAGAATGCAGATGTTCTTATAGTAATCGGTATCGGCGGTTCATATCTCGGTGCAAGAGCGGTTATTGAATGTTTAACTTCACCTAACTATAATAGCTTAAGAAAAGACACACCCGATATTTACTTTATCGGTAATTCAATCAGCCCTTCTGCATTAACCGAGCTTGTTTCAATCTGCGAGGGTAAGGATATTTGTGTAAATGTAATTAGTAAGAGCGGTACAACTACCGAGCCTGCTATTGCATTCAGAGTTTTCCGTGATCTTGTTTATAACAAATATTCAAAAGAAGAAGCAGCGAAAAGAATATTTGCTACAACCGATAAGGCTAAGGGAACTCTTAAGGAATTATCAGATAAGGAAGGATACGAAACATTTGTCGTTCCTGACGATGTCGGCGGAAGATTTTCCGTTCTTACTGCAGTAGGTCTTCTTCCTATTGCCGTTGCAGGAATCAATATTGATGATCTTATGCTTGGTGCTAAGGAGGCACAGGATTCGCTTTGTGCCGAAAGTATTGATGAGAATATGGTTCTTAAGTATGCAGCAATAAGAAATTGTTTTTATAATAAGGGCACAAAATTAGAATGCTTTGTTTCCTACGAGCCGTGTATGACAATGTTTAATGAGTGGCTGAAGCAGCTCTTTGCTGAAAGCGAGGGCAAGGACGGCAAGGGATTATATCCGGTTTCATGCATTTTTTCAACAGATCTTCATTCTGTCGGTCAGTATATTCAGGAAAGCGGCGCAAGCCTTATGTTTGAAACTGTTATTAAATTTAATAATCCTCATTCTGATTTTCTTATCACAACTCAAGAGGGTAATGTTGACGGTCTTAACTTCCTCAGCGGCAAATCCATGAGCTATGTTAACGAAAAGGCAAGACAGGGTACATTACTTGCTCATACAGACGGCGGAGTCGGCAATCTTGTTATTGAATGTGACTCAATTACAGCCAAGGAGATTGGTTATTTGATTTATTTCTTTGAGAAGGTTTGTGCTGTTTCGGGTTATATTCTCGGTGTAAATCCTTTCAATCAGCCGGGTGTTGAGAGCTATAAAAGGAATATGTTTGCTCTTCTCGGTAAGCCGGGTTACGAAAAGGAAAAAGAAACTCTTGAAAAACGTCTTGGTATATGTTAATATGTAATTGAAAATAAACCTTGGAGGAATTTTAATATGATTAAACTCATAATTGGTAATAAAGGCTCAGGTAAGACAAAGAAGCTTATTGATCAGGTAAACACCTGCGTTGAGATTTCTGACGGTAATGTTGTATGTGTTGAAAAGGAGCCGAAGCTCACTTATGATGTATCGTCAAAGGCTCGTCTGCTCGAGACTGATACATATCTTATCAACGGTCATAAGGCATTCTACGGCTTCCTTGCAGGTATCTGTGCAGGTAATTATGATGTTACCGATATTCTTGTTGATGCTACATTCAAAATTGTCGGCAGAGAATATGAGAAGCTTGTTCAGTTTTTCGAGATGCTTTCAGAGCTTTCAGAGGCAACAGATGTAAACTTTTATTTCACAATCAGCTGTGATAAAGAGGACCTTCCTGTAGAAATTTTTGATTACTGCGAAGAGGCATAATTTATAAAACTTATTTAGCCGCTGTATTTCAGCGGCTTTTTTAAGTTTAACTATTTAGTTAAATCGGAGAATATTATGAGTGATTTAGTCAAAGAGAAGAAAAAGATAGAAAAGCCGAAATATAAATTCAAGGATGTGCTTGTGTTGTCTATGCTGACTGCCCTTGCACTGACGGTTATGTTTTTGCTTTACGGTATGATAGATTTTTACGCAAATAACATGTATGAGCTTGGATTTTCCTTCAAAGAAGCAATTTTGCCTATTCTCGAGGTGTTTATTACAGGCTTTTTAATCGTTTTTGCAATATGCTTTGTTTTGTCATTCAAGATTTTAAATATAGTGTCATCTTGCGTATTTTCGTTTATTTTTACGGTGTACATATTTAATGCTTTCATCAGTAAGGCAATTTTTGTGTCGGGAAGCTATTACAACGACGGTCAAGAGTTAAACGAATACATATATTTAATTTTGTGCTTTGTTGCAATATTTACAATTTTGTTTTTTATATCCGTTCGTTTTTCTTCAAAATGGAAAAGTGTTGTAATTTTTATGAGCATTCTTGTGTTAGGAATGAATTTGTCGGCGTTGGCAAGTGATTTTTTCACTACCGATATTATCAAGGCTACGCCAAAAAAATGTGAATATGTTCTTACGGATAAGGACATGTTAACCGTGTCAAAAAAAGAGAATGTAATTATAATTTTGTTTGATAGATTTGATACACAGTTTTTTGAAGAGGTTATTGAAGATACTCCGGACTATTTTGATGAGCTTGACGGATTTACATATTTTGATAACACTACATCTGTATATTCAAGAACATTTCCTGCAGTTACTGCTATGATAACGGGAGTAGATTACGACGGTTCCTGTACACCTAATGAATACTTTGATAATGCTTATAGTAATTCACCGTTTTTAAAGGATTTAAAGGCAAATGATTATGCTGTCAATCTTTACTGCCATAGATATTATACTTATGATGATGCAGTATTACTAAACGGTGTAGCTGACAATGTCGAAAAGGTTTCCAACTACAAAATTGACAAGAAGCTTATGAAAAGTACTTTATCACTTTGGGCTTTTACACGGTTTTTTTCTCGAGCAGCCTCTGATCTTATGCTATCATACACATCTTCAGGCACATTCTCGAAAATATGTGTTCCTCAGGCTGAAAATAATTCTTATTATCCCAATGATATTGAGCTGAATAAAAAATTAAAAGAATCAGGATTATCACTTAATGACAACGACAGGCAATTCACCTACATATATATGCAAGGCTGTCATTCACCGTATTTTCTTGATGAAAACTGTGAGCCTTCGGAAAATGCAACATCACTTTCTCAAACCAAGGGTGGATTTGGCGTAGTTAAAAACTATATAAGAGAGCTGAAAAGGCTTGGTGTCTATGATGATTGCACAATTGTTATCACAGGCGACCACGGCTTTCCTGAAAGTGATGTTAAGAATTATCTTGAAACCAACACAAACGGAGTTGCAACAACGATGCTCATTAAGCCGAAAAATGCATCGTTTAAATCATACAGGAAATCTTCCGCTCCGACATCTATATCAAACATAAATGCAACTATTATTGAAGATGCAGGAATTGATACTGACCATGATTACGGCTTATCTGCTTTTAGTATTAAAGAATCCGACGAAATAAAAAGATATTCTTTGCAGTCGATATATGATTCGCAGAAAAAAGAATTGATATTGGATAAATTTGCGATTGAAGGTTCAGCAACCGATTTGAAAAGCTGGACATTGGTTGAAAGTATAAAAACAAATCAGAAATGGTACTAAATAGGAGAATTATATGGAGTACATTTCAATACCCTTTGGGTACGTAATGAAATTTTGTTACAGTATTCTTTCAAATTACGGACTTTCAATAATCCTTTTCACTTTTTTTACAAAAGTGATATTGTTTCCTGTTTCTTTATGGACACATAAGAATTCCGTTAATCTTCTAAGAATACAACCGCAAATCAATTTTATAAAAGCTAAATATTTTGGTAATAAGGACAGAATTTCCGATGAAGAGATGGCTCTGTACAAAAAGGAGAAATATCATCCCTTTGCAAATTTAATTCCGATGTTTTTGCAAATATTTCTCTTAATGTGCGTTATCGAAATAATTTATAAGCCTTTAACCTTTGTTTTATCTATGGACAAAGGTACGGTTGATATTATTGTTAATACCATTGCAGATGCTTTAAATCTTGACAAACAGAGTAACTCAATTCAGCTTTCCGTAATTCAGGAAATCAAAAACGGTTTCACCATTAACGGTGTTGATTTAAGTTCGATTAAGTCTCTTGATTTAAAATTTTTGTGCTTTGATTTGTCTGCTGTTCCTTCTAAATCAAAAGGCATTATGCTTTTAGTTCCTCTGCTTGCCGGATTGAGTTCACTTGCCTTGTGCCTGTTTCAAAACAAAATGAATCCGCTTCAGGCAGAGCAGGCTAAGCTTGAAAAGCTTTTAACTAATGTGTTATCAGTCGGCATTTCATTGTTTCTCGGCGGTTTTGTCCCTGTCGGTATAGGACTATATTGGATATTCAGCAATTTATTTACGATGCTTCAACAGGTAATTCTTAATATCGTAATTAAACCAAGCAAGTATGTTGATTACAAGCTGCTACAGGAAAGCAGGGACGCTCTTGAAAGTGTAAGCAGTGCATCAAAATCCCGCAGATTTAAGCTTACGCCCGAAGAAAAGAAAAAAGAAAAGCAGGACTATAAAAGATTTTTCTCGGTTGCGAATAAACACCTTGTATTCTATTCCGAAAACGGTGGATTTTATAAATATTTTAAAAAGACGATTGAGTATCTTTTAGAAAATTCCAATGTAATAATACATTATGTTACAAGCGATTATAACGATTCTGTTTTTGAGCTTGAGAAAAAGCATAAAAATTTAAGAGCATATTTTATAGGCGAAAAGAAATTGATTAGCCTTTTCATGAAATTAGATGCCGATATTGTTGTTATGACAATGCCCGACCTTGACAATTATCATTTGAAGCGTTCTTATGTACGAAATGATATTGAATACATATATATGTTCCACGGCGCGCTAAGCGTTCACATGGTTAACGGAATTAACTATTTTACTAATTATGATACTGTTTTCTGTGTCGGCGATTATCAAATTGATGAGCTGAGAAAACAGGAAGAAATCTACAATCAAAAGCATAAGAAGCTTGTTAAGTGCGGATACGGACAGCTTGAAAATCTTTATGAAAGATATTGCGAAATGAATATCCGAAAAAATGAGAAGCCAAAAATTCTTATTGCACCGTCTTGGCAAGAGGATAATATTTTAGACTCCTGTCTCGATAAAATTATCGGTGAGCTTGTCGGTAAAGGATTTAATATAGTCGTAAGACCTCATCCCGAATATAAAAAGAGATATTCTCAACGCTTGGAAGCTATTGTGAATAGATATTCGGGAAAATATAATGATTTGAATTTTGAATTGGACTTTTCCGATAATAGCTCATTATATAATTCGGATATTATCATTTCCGATTGGTCCGGCGCAGCTATCGAGTTTTCCTTTGCAACATTAAAGCCGTGTGTTTTTATAAATACTCCTGCTAAGGTTTATAATCCGGAATATACAAGGCTTGGTATTGAGCCTATGGAAATAACTATGAGGGACGTTATTGGTAAAAGCTTTGATGTTGACAAGCTCGATGGTTTATTAAATTCAATAGAAAAAATACTTGAAAATCTTGATTATTATAGTAAAATAATCTTGGATACAAGAGATAAGTATATTGCTAATTTCGGCAAGAGCGGCGAAATATCCGGTAGGTATATCATAAATGCTCTCATCGAAAAGCAAAGGAAGAGTAAGGAGAATATCAATGATTAAGCTTTATATTGATCCATCGGTAATGACTTATGCCCTTCAGTTCATTGTAGGTGCAGCTATTACAGTTGGTGCGATTGTAGCAGTTGTTTTTAGAAAAATGAAGAAAAAGGTTAAAAACACCTTAAATATTGAGGAAAAGAAAGAGATAGAAGAGGACATTGTTGATTTGTCGGAGGATAATAAACAATAATTAAATTGAATTTAAGATTTTATTGTTGTTTTTGTATTTGTTAGATTCAATTTTGAAATTTTCTATTGACAAAAAGACACCTTATATATATAATACTTAAAGTGTTAGTGCGAGGTGATTTTATGAAAATTGACCTTACAAAGCTTTTTAGCGGCAGCGCTGAAAGGATTGTTATTAAGAATAGTGTTGATTTAAGTAATCTCAGCTACGGCACTTATTTTCCGATTAAGGATGGCGTAGCTATTGAAGGTTCTGCTTATTCTAAGGCGGATGTAGTTTATTTAGACATCAATGTTTCATTTTGCTTCCACGGCTTTTGTGACAGATGCGCCGAAGAGGTGGACAAGGCTTTTAGCTTTTCCGTTAAGCGTATTCTTGTAGAAGAGCTTCAAAATGAAAATGATGACGATGATTACATTGTTGTTAAGAACAGAGAACTTGATTTAGACGAGTTGGTTTATGAAGAGGTTGCACTTTCTTTACCAAATAAGATTTTGTGTAAGGAAGATTGCAAGGGACTATGCTTCAAATGCGGAACTAATCTCAACGTCAAACAATGCGATTGTAAGAGCGATGTTGATCCAAGGATGGAGGCGCTGTTACAGTTGCTTGACAAAGAAGAATAAAATGCTTTTATTATAAAGGAGGCAATTAAAATGGCAGTACCGGCAAGAAAAACATCTAAGACAAGAAAGAACAAGAGAAGATCAAGCGTTTGGAAGATGGATGCTCCAACACTCGTAAAATGCTCAAATTGCGGTGGCTATACAGTTTCACACAGAGTTTGCGGAAATTGCGGCTACTATAACGGTAAGGAAGTTATCAGCAAGGAAGAAGCATAAGAGATTTATGATTGGCGGCGGACTTTTAGTCCGCCTTTCTTGTTATAAATTCAGTAATGAGGGATAAGTATGGCAAAACCGGTTGTTGCGGTTGTCGGCAGACCTAACGTCGGCAAATCAACATTATTTAACAAGTTAATAGGTACAAGACTATCTATTGTCGATGATACACCCGGTGTTACTCGTGACAGGATATACGGTGATTGTGAATGGCTTAACCACAAGTTCCTTTTAGTAGATACAGGCGGAATTGAGCCTGACACAAAGGATATAATTTTAAGCCAGATGAGAACGCAGGCTGAAATTGCAATTTCAACTGCCGATGTAATCATTCTTGTTACCAATATCAGAGACGGCGTTGTTGCAAGTGACTACGAGGTTGCCGATATGCTTCAAAAAAGCGGCAAGCCGATTGTCCTTTGCGTAAACAAGTGCGACAGCATTGGTGATCCAAGTCCTGATTTTTACGAGTTTTATAACCTCGGCATAGGTGAGCCTATTGCGGTTTCTGCCGCACACGGTCATGGTACAGGCGACTTACTTGATGAGGTTTGTAAGTATTTTAAGTACGAAGAGGAAGTAGATGAGGACGACGAGGTAATTAGCGTTGCAATTATCGGAAAGCCTAATGTCGGCAAATCCTCGCTTGTAAACAGAATCAGCGGTCAAAACAGGGCAATCGTTTCCGATATAGCAGGTACCACAAGGGACACGACAGATACCTTTGTGGAAAATGAGTACGGAAAGTTTAATTTCATTGACACTGCAGGCTTAAGAAGAAAAAGCAGGGTTGACGATGCTATTGAAAAATACAGTATAATTCGTGCAAGAATGGCAGTAGAGCGTGCAAATGTATGCGTTATAATGATTGATGCGGTTGAAGGCTTTACCGAGCAGGATTCTAAGGTTGCAGGTATTGCTATCGAGCAGGGTAAGGCGTGTATCATTGCCGTAAATAAGTGGGATGCCATAGAAAAAGACGGCAACACAATGAACGAATACAGAAAAAAGCTTGCTAATGATTTTTCGTTTATGAGTTATGCACCCATAATGTTTATTTCTGCCATGACAGGTCAAAGGATTGACAGACTATATGAGATGATTTCATTTGTTCATTCTCAAAATTCCATGAGAATTTCTACCGGTAAGCTTAACGAGGTGTTAGCTGATGCAACGGCAAGAGTTCAACCGCCAACCGATAAAGGTAAAAGGCTTAAGATTTACTATATGACACAAGCATCTACAAGACCGCCTACATTTGTTTTCTTTGTTAACAATGCAGAGCTTTTTCATTTTTCGTATCAGCGTTACCTTGAAAATCAAATAAGAGAGGTATTCGGCCTTGACGGTACCCCTGTTAGATTTATCATCAGAGAGAGGGGAGAGGGCAAAAAATGATACTTGCTTCGGTATGCATAAGTATAGCTGTCCTATCTTATCTTTTAGGTAGTTTGAACTTTGGTGTTATCATTTCCAATTACTTCAAAAAGGACGATGTAAGGAATCACGGCAGCGGAAATGCCGGCTCCACCAACATGCTTAGAAATTACGGTAAATCATGGGCGATTCTTACTATAATAGGTGATATGCTTAAGGTGGCTGTTGCGATAATTATTGCTTTTGCCGCATTAAAAATTACTAATGTAAGCTCGTTGCTTGAGAATTACTTTGGAGAAGACACCTCTTTGATTATCAAATCCTATGCAGGATTGTTTGCAGTAATCGGTCATATTTTTCCATGCTACTTTTCGTTCAAGGGCGGTAAAGGTGTAGCAACAGCCGGTGGTATGGTGTTTATGATTGATTGGAGAATAGCTTTAATACTTCTTGGCATATTTTTTGTTGTAGTTTTAGTAACAAGATTTGTGTCTCTCGGCAGTATCATAATGGCTATACTATATCCCGTATTTATGCTTATATTCTACAAAAGCGCTGTGCTTACAGTGATTGCGCTGGTGTTTACCTTAATAGTTGTAGTGGCGCATAGAGGTAATATTGTAAAGCTTATAAATGGTACGGAAAGCAAGATTTCCTTCAAGAAGCAAAAAAGTTAAATATTTAAGTCGTTTTGAGCCGGATTGTTTATTACACTTCCGGCTTCGTTGTATCTTGAACCATGGCAGGCGCAGTCCCAACTGTGTTCTGCCTTGTTCCATTTTAAAGAACAACCGAGATGAGTACATCTTTTAGGTGAGAAGGATAGCAGATTTGAAACGGCATAGCCGCTGTTAATAAACAATTGTGGCTTTAACATGCTTCGTGATGGAGAAAATAATTCGGCATAATCGTTTGTTTTACCTTCAATTAAATCTGCAATCAGCTCTGCACCGCTCATTGCTGTGGTCATACCCCATTTGTTAAATCCTGTAACCACAAACAAATTAGGCGTCGATTTAGAGTATTTACCGATATATGCAAAATTATCAAGAGTCATGCAGTCCTGTGCAGCCCATCTGTATATCACCTTTGCATCCGGATAATGTTTGTCTTTAAAATCTTCTATTTTGCTCCAACAAGAGCCTTCACAGCCTGTTCTGTGAGAACCTCCTCCGATAAGCAGGATGTCATTATAGCTTCTAAACGATAATCCTTTGCCGCTTTCATCAATATACATACCGTTGATTTTTTGAGCATCCTTGCAGGCTATAACGTATGATCTGTCCTGAAACATTTTAAGAGGATATAATCCATGCTTATTTATAAAAGGAAAGTGAGTAGCAATTACAATTTTATCAGCTTTAATTCGTGCATTCTCGGTGATTGCAGTATTATCTTCAATTCTTTGCACAAAGGTGTTTTCGTAAATGTTGAGATTTTTACTCAGCCTGCTTAAAAGCTTAGCAGGGTTAAATTGCGCCTAATTGGGAAATTTGATTGCTCCGTATGTTAAGATAGGTAATTCAATATTTTCACAAAAATCATAAGGGATATTTGCACAGCTTAATGCCTTTGCCTCTTTGTATAGCTTATCATTTGAGTTTGTTGAATAAACATAATTATCCTTATACTCAAAGTCAATATCATATTGCCTTGAAAGCTTTTCATATTTTGAAATGGCATTATTGTTAAACTCGTAATACAGCCTTGCCATAGTAGCATCATTGTTTTTGAATAGCTTTTGATATATCAGTCCGTGCTGTGATGTGATTTTTGCAGTTGTGTTTTTTGTTACGCCTGAACATATTTTACTTTTTTCTACCAGCACATATTCAATGCCTCTGCTTTCCAATTCATAAGCCGTGAGAATACCCGCTATTCCGCCACCGATTATAAGTACATTCGTTTTTATATCTTTATTAAGACTCTGAAAAGCTTTGAAATTCATATCATTTTGCCATATTGATGTTTGATTCATGCTATCAATCCTTTACTTTATTTTTAACATTATTCCAAATGCATTATAGAATATACAATAAATATACATTTTTCACATAAATTTGCATGTTTCGACAAAGTTCGCCAAATTTCGAAAAATTGGATTGGTATAATTAGATGAATATACATTTTCAAGAACGGATGGTGTAATTATGAAAGAAGATTGCTTTAATGAGTTTCTTCTTGGCTGGTATAATTTATACTCGTCTAAATCCACTGACAGTATAAAAGAGATTGATGTTGAAACATTAAGCGTTGACACACTGTTTGAGAAGGATGACTTTAAGATAAATAAAAGCTATTGCTGTGCTACTCTTCCCAAAACACATTCAAAGGATAATGTTGAATATAAGCTTTATTTTTCAACAGTAGATTATTTAGAAGTATATAATGATAATTCAATTAAAAATCTGTTATCTGTTGACTACGATATAATAAAAGGCTGATTATTTTTTAGTGCTTACAGTATAAGTCAGGGTAAATTATTAAGTTTGTATTACTAAATTAAGTGCTATTTGTCAAAAAAACTGTATTGTTTACAAATTGTTCACAGAATATGACCGTTTCTAAAAATATTTATATTGAAATTTAGTAATCTTAATGTTATACTACTAATAGATTTATAAGGGGGTTAATGCCTTGAGTAAAGAAGATAAAAAAGCAACAAAGCTTGCCAAAAAAGAGGCAAAGCTTCAAAAGAAAGAAGCAAAGGCTGAAAAGGCTAATGCAAAATATGCTGCTAAAGCTGAAAAGAAGCACGCAAAGGCATACAATAGCTTTGTAAAGGACACAGAAAAGAAAAATGCAAAGCTTCAGGCTAAGGCTGCAAAGGACGGTAAGGAGTTCGTTCCTATCGTTATTCCTTCCATTGACGAGTATCAATCAAAGAAGGAGCTTAAGGCAGCAGCAGCTACATCAAAGGCTTATGCAAAATATGTAAAAAAGGTTGATAAGAAGAACGCTAAGGCTGAAAAGAAATGTGCCAAGAAGGGCAAGCCTTTTGTTCCGGTTGTTGTTCCGACCGAGGAAGAGTTTGCAAACAGTGCTTCAAATGAAAATAAGGCAGGTAAGATTATCCTTATGATAATCCTCCTTCTCCTTATTTGGTTCCTTATCTATTTTATTTTCCAGTACATAAACTATGAATATGTTGCCCCTGTTGTTGAAACAACTACTGCATCAGAGTCAGGTGAGCCGGCAGTTTATGAGCTTTATGAAAATCCGCATGAGATTACGACTACTCCGGATTACTCAATTGCCGATGCAAAGCGTTTACTTCAGCAGACTCTTAGAGATAACTACAAGCAGTGCGGTTACTCAAAGGATCCTTCAGGTAGTGCAATTTCATTTAATAACAAGATTGAGACAATCAATGGTGCCGATTGCTTTATGTTTAGCTGCGGTGGCAAGTCATTTGCTGTTGCTGTTAAGCTTTCTGCAGTTTATTATTGTCATAATGGTGAATACACACCTCTTTCATTCAACAATACAAATATTCTTTTTGAGTAATAAATTCGTAAGACCTTCTTTCGTTTGGAAGAAGGTCTTTTTTTATGTGAATAAATGGAAAATTTGTAATAATAATAAAAACAATGTTATTTCCTATTGACAAGGTAGGAAATAAGTGTTATTATTTCCACTTGAAAAGGTAGGTTTTATATATGAGAGTTTATGCAGATAATGCTGCTACTACACAGTTAAGTGACAACGCATTCAATTCAATGCTTCCGCTTTTAAAGGAAACTTATGGTAATCCGTCCTCCTTGCACACAATAGGTCAGCTTGCAAAGGTTGAGCTTGAGAACGCAAGAGAGTTGGTTGCAGAATGTATTGGTGCTAATCCGAGTGAAATATATTTTACATCAGGCGGCAGCGAGGCTGACAATCAAGCGATAAGATCAGCAGCTGCTATCGGCGCAAGAAAAGGAAAAAAGCATATTATTTCTTCAAAATTCGAGCATCATGCTGTTTTGCACACCTTGAATGCGCTTAAGCAGGAGGGCTACGAAATTACTCTTCTTGATGTGTATTCTAACGGTATTGTCAAGCCGCAGGATGTTGCCGATGCTATTAGAGAAGACACTTGTTTAGTTACAATAATGACGGCAAATAACGAAATCGGTACTATTCAGCCTATTTTTGAAATATCAAAAATTTGTAAAGAAAAAGGCGTTTTGTTTCACACTGATGCAGTTCAGGCGGTAGGTCATATTCCCGTTAATGTTGCTGAGCTTGGTGTTGACATGCTTTCCGTTTCGGCACACAAGTTCCACGGTCCTAAGGGTGTAGGCTTCCTTTATGCAAGAAAGGGCGTACTTCTTAAGAATATAATCGAGGGGGGTGCACAGGAGCGAGGCAAGAGAGCAGGTACCGAGAATATGGCAAGCATTGTAGGTATGGCTACTGCTTTAAAGGATGCTGTCGATAGCCTTGATGAAACTGCAAAAAAGGTTACCGAAATGAGAGATTATCTCATAAATGGTCTTAAGAACATTGAAAGAAGCAGAATTAACGGAGATTTAAATAATCGTCTTCCGGGCACACTTAATATGTGCTTTGAAGGTATTGAGGGTGAGAGTCTGCTTTTGCTTCTCGACGCTAAGGGGATTTGCGCATCAAGTGGCTCGGCATGTACAAGCGGAAGCCTTGATCCTTCTCATGTTTTGCTTTCAATAGGTGTTCCGGTTGAGATTGCACATGGTTCTCTTAGGCTTTCAATTAGTGAGTATAATACTATGGAGGAAATGGAGCATATTGTAAACTGTGTTCCTCCTGTTGTAGAATATCTTAGATCCATTTCTCCTGTGTGGGAGAAGATTGTTAAGGAGGAAATGTAATTATGGCATTGTATTCAGATAAGGTTATGGATCATTTTACAAATCCGAGAAATGTAGGTAAAATTGAAGATGCCGATGGTATAGGTGAGGTTGGCAACGCAAAATGCGGCGACATTATGAAAATATACATTAAGGTTGACGACGATGGCATTATCAATGATGTTAAGTTTAACACCTTTGGATGCGCTTCTGCCATTGCCTCAAGCTCAATGGCAACGGAAATGATTAAAGGTCAGCCTATAGATAAAGCTCTCGAGCTTACAAATAAGGCAGTTGTTGAGGCTCTTGACGGCTTGCCTGCAGTAAAGGTACACTGCTCAGTTCTTGCTGAAGAAGCAGTAAAAATGGCTGTAAAGGATTATTACGATAAAAACGGTATTGCATACGACGCATCAAAGTTCTGTGCCGGCGACTGTGCACATTGCGGAGAACATCATGATTAAAGATATTCAAAACGAAATTATTAGATTAAAAAAAGAGAATGACATTTGCATATTAGCGCATTGCTATCAGTCACCTGAAATTCTTGAGGTTGCCGATTTTACCGGTGATAGCTTTGCATTGTCGGTTGAAGCATCTAAGGTTACAAACAAAACTGTCATCATGTGCGGAGTTCGCTTTATGGCAGAGACAGTTAAGATTTTATCACCTGACAAGAAGGTTATTTTGTCAAATCCGAGTGCAGGCTGTCCAATGGCAGAAATGATGGATAAGGCTGTAATTTCTCAGGTGAAAGAGCAGTATCCGGACTATACCGTCGTTGCTTATATCAATACAACAAGTGAGCTTAAGACTGTTTGTGATGTTTGTGTCACATCGTCATCCGCACTCAAAATCTGCAATAAGCTTGACAGCGATAAGATTTTGTTTATTCCGGACTGCAATCTCGGTGATTGGATTTCAAAGCAATTGCCCGAAAAGGAATTTAAGCTTTTAAGCGGCGGATGTCCGACTCATGCAAAAATGAGCGACAGGGATGTTAAAAAAGCAAAAGAGCTTCATCCTGATGCTTTGTTTCTTGTTCATCCTGAGTGCACTCCCGATGTTGTTGCACTTGCAGATTATGTCGGCTCAACAACAGGCATTATGGACTTTGCAAAAAAAAGTGATGCAAAAGAGTTTATTATCGGTACTGAAAACAGTATTGTAAATCATCTTCAAATGAGTTGTC
>CAMGDK010000008.1 GCA_946042285.1 uncultured Clostridia bacterium
AATGAGTTTGTGTTAATTTCGTCAACAGTCGTATTGACTGACTTGACGGATGTAACCAAGGTTTCCCTTGCAGAGTCGCTGTAAACATCAATGGTGTATTCGCCGTTAACGGCAACATTATCTGTTATTCCGTTAGCCTTTGTCATTACAACAAGGTTGGCTGATACATTATGACCTACAACAACCGACGGCGTTACATCACTCGCCATCAAATAGAGTGTTCCGTTGTAGCCGTAAAAGCTATCAACAAGAGCATACTCGTCGTCATACCCGTCTGCATAATCTGCAAGAATGAAGGTATGATTTGGATTTGTTGAAACGGTAATAGCATTGGCAGCGTCGCATGCTGAAGCAAATGTAACAGAGAAGGTAGCAAGAATTGTACCCTCAGGGTTAACAGCAGATGTATCAGCATTGTTTGACACGAAGCCGAAAACTAAATTGCCGTCGCCAACAACATAGCCCTCTGAGCTGAATGTGGTATCAGTTCCACTGAGAAGCGCAACAGGCTCAGAGGCAAATGTTGCGTTCTCTGTATAAGTAGCTGTTACCTGAGCAACAGAAATGCCGGACATACCCTTTACAACAAAGCTCACATTATATGTGCCTGCCTCAAGAGCATTACCGTCAACCTCTGTTCCTTCTGAATTTGTATAGGTACAGATAATCTCTGGGCTCTCCGTACCGAGTGTGCCCGCAGCTGCGAGCGCATTATGAGGAAGACAAATGAATAAAACAAGCATAATAAACAATGAAACGATAAATGCGATAGACGCATACCATTTCTTATTTGTTAAACTGTGCATTGGTCTTACCCCCTTTTGGATATTTTCGCCTTGGGGGATTGCTCCCCCAAGGACTTTTGATTAAAAGTTAACTTATCTTAAATTACTGAAGAGTAATTGCAGGTAAGTTGTTGCCGCCTGATGAGCAAGAGTTAAGAACGATTGCGTCAGCAGCACCGATTGTCTGGCTACCGTCAAGGTCAAATACAAGATTTGTGCTACCTGATGATGCAGCCTTGTAAAGTGGAATTACATCGGCAGCACCGATTGTACCACTCTTATCAAAGTCACAAGCAAGTACAGGAATGTTTGTACCTGAAATGTCAGCACCGTTAACAATTACGGTTACTGTACGCTCAAGTGAGTAGTCAGATGTGATTGTAGCTGTGTATGTGCCGTTAGGAACATTCGCAATTGTGAATGTGTTAGCATCCTTAGCAGATGTGAATGTTGTTGTGGCAACAGTTGTACCGTCTGCGCCCGTAAGAGTGATTGTGTAATCACCGTTAACAGCAACATTGTTTGTTGCACCGGTACCCTTTGTAGCAACTACAAGAGAAGCAGAAACGTTGAAGCCGGTTGGAGCAGTAGATACGAATACAGGAGTTACGGTAGCGTCTGCACCCTTAACCCTCATGCCGTATGCTGTTACTTTTTCGCCTGTTTCTTCGTTAACGACCTTCTCAAATGTCTGAACCTGGCCGTATCCTGTGCCCATGTTCTCGTATGTGTCAAGAGCATAGCCCTCTGCCGGAGCTGCAGTAATCTCTACCCAAGAATCGTTTGCAACACCGTAAGGCTGTGCAGGTGATACTGTTGTGCCGTCGATAGCTACTGTACCGCCCTCAACATCAGCAACGTTGATAAGCTTAGCCATTTCAAGAGCTACCTCTGCTGCCTGAAGATCAGTATCAGCGTTGTAGCAGTCTGTAACCTGGCAAGTGTATGCATCCTTATCAGCCGGAACGAAGTTTGCTGATGAAGCATACTTGTAAGTTGTATGAGCCTCGGTTGCGATAGATACTGCCTTTGCAAGAGCATCTACGTAATTTGTCCAAAGCTGCGGAGCGAACTTAACAGGACCGTTGTTTACAAGCTTACCGTTTTCAACAGCACCGAATGGAACTGATGTACCGTCTGCTACATTAACAACACCGTCTGTAAGCTTAGCCCCACCGTTATTCTCATCGTATGTTGCAGGTGTTGCAGTGAATACATTGTAGCTGTTGCCTGCTGCACAAAGGATTTCAGCCTCAAGCTGATTGCCGTTGTAGCCACGCTCAACTACTGCTGCCTTATAAATGTCATAAAGTCTGATGTACTCTCTAACCTGAACAGATGAAAGAGTTGTGCTTGTTGTGACTGCAGCTTCGTCAACAACAATGTTTGGATTTGAAAGGTATTTCTTGTAATCTGCGAACTTAACACCTTTGTCAACCTTTGACTTAGTCTCTGTAACAACATCGCCAACCTTGTGAATCATGTTACCCTTTTCATCAAATACAGGCTCTGTATATGTTACAGTGTTACCTGCTTCGTCAACAACAGGAACTTCCGTTGTGTATGGGATATTAAGTGTATATCCTTTTTCAGCAGTTCTTGCAAGACCTGTCATTCTGTTGTATGTAACAACCTCGAAGTTGTTGTTGTTAAGATCCTCTCTCTCCTGAGAAACTTTAGTGAAGAGGTTTTGAGCAAGGTTAGTGTTGATAGCTGAATATACCTGCTCCTTTGTGTACTCAAGCAAGTCAGCCATCTGTGTATAAGTACCACGGTTATCAGCTTCGCCGACTACGCCTGAGTTCTCAATACAAGCATACTGTGTTGATGGGAACTTACAAGCCCAAACGAAGTCTGAGTTAACCTTAAGTGCATCAGCATCACGATATACATACTCAACCTTCTCATAGAGGAGATCGCCGTTACCGTTTGTTGCCTGAACGTTTGTAGGACGCTTCCATGGGTTTGCATAAGTAGTAAGATCCCATTCAGTCTCGTAGTAAGGTGTATTTCTGAGCCAGTACTTGCCGGCATCTTGACCTGTACCCTCGATAACTTCCTTACCTGCCTTATCCTTACCGTTAACTACATCAGCAGCTGTAAGTGGCTTTGGTGAGTAGATAGGCATTGTGCATGCCTCGTCATAGTACCAATATCCATCCTTGAAGAATGCGTCTGCCATTACCTTTGCAGGCATCTTGAATACTTTGCCGTCAACTGTAACCTGAGGCACTGTCTGGTCATTTGCTGATGAATACGGAACATAAGCACTGTCACCGTACTCTGTTGCAACAACGAGCTTATTCTCTGTGTAGTATGTCTTGTCAGACATGCTAAGAGCAGTTGTAGGTGTGATAGCAGCAGCCTGAGCCTCAAGTGACTTAAGAAGTGCATTGTTAGCCTCAGTCTTCTTTGAGAGGTCAGTATAGTCGCTGTCTGAATAGCTGTTAACAATATGGTTAAGGTCGTTGAACAAGCCGTTCAATGATTCTGCAGAAGCGTTATCACCAACAACGAGTGTACAACCGTTACCTGTGTTAAGGCTACCTGAACCACCTGATGAGTAGCAGCAAAGATTTACCTTGTATGAGCCTGCCTGGATAGGTGTTGAACCATCATATACGAAAAGATTTGATGTGTAAACTGACTTACCCTTAGGTACTGTAATCTTACCCTGGTTGATGTAAATACCGTCAACCGGACCGCGAAGAGATACCTGACCAAGAGTTGTATCGTAGTTTGTACCGCTACCTGTTGCCATGTAAACATATTCACAAATACCGGCATTGTTGAAGTGGTAAGCACCGATGATACCGGCTTTCTTAGCTTCATCAAGAGTATATGCATGGTGGTCTCTGTAAACTACTGTGTAGCCGTCATCAGCAGAGAACTTAGCCATGATGTTGTTTACAGACAATGCGCCTGTACCTGCATCGTCCTCGCTCTCCATGTGGCCCCAAACAGTACCGCGATCCCAAGCAGCAGCCTTTACAGCCTTCTTCTGCTCGTCAGTCATTGTTGAGGTTACTGTGCCGACAACTTTACCGTCCTGATCATAGTATGTTGTTGTGCCTGCAGCCTTGTCTTCCTTAGAAATAAGAACGTCAAATCTGCCATACTTGATAAGGTCACCGGTCTCCGGATCGAAGATCGGAATTGCGTTTGTGTTGTTAACTGTTACATTGCCGTTTGAACCGTCGTTGTAAACAGTTGTCTCATCGTAGCAGAACACACCGTCCATACCGTAGTCTGAACCGAATGTTCCGTTTGTAGTATTTCTGAATCTGAACTGATATCTGTTGATTGCAGCGAGGTTATCACTCATGATAACGAGATACTCAGGGTAACCTACATGGAGCTTACCGTCACGGAATTTAGATGAAGTATAGGCTGTGTAGCCGTTTGATGTCTTTGTCTTTCCGGCTGTGTTGTCCTCAAGAGCTTGAGCAAGCTGGCCGCCTCTGTCTGTCGGGTAAACAATATCAGCCCAGCCCTTAGCACCTGTAAGGTACTGATAAGCATAGGTCTCAAGGTTTGGATAAAGAACATTACCGTTCTTATCGCAGATTGAGTACTTAACAACAGCTGTAAGCTTTGTACCGTTTGATGTATCAGGAACGTAGTTAGATGTAGCAGTAAGAGTTACAGTCTCATTCGGACCAATAAGAGTATTTGCGTTCCAGCCTGTTACTGAACCTGAACCTGTTTCACTGTTAACTACAATGTTCTGAATCTTAACATAGTAACGGTCAAGCTGAGCGATTTGATCGTTGTTAACATAAGCGTTGTTGATACCGATTGAGTTGTTAGTAAATGTAAACTCTGATGTTACAGCGTTACCACTTGTACAACCACCAACTGTCATTTCCTTATACTTAGCAGTTGCCATGTTCATTGTGTGATCGCCGATTGAACCGAGGATACCAGGAATGAAGCTCTGAACTGCTGAAAGTGCAAACATTGCACCTCTAAGGATAGAGTCCGGATATGTCTTAGCGCCTTTTGTGCCGTAGCCTGAGAACTCTACAAGGTTACAAATAGCCTTCTGGAGATAGCCAAGATTTGCAGAAGCACCGTCTGTACCAACGATAACATCTCTCTGAATAACGTTATCCCAAGGATTTGCAAGTAATACTTTGCCGTCTTTATCAACACGAGCAGGGATGAAGTCCTTAAATGTCTGTCCCTTTGACGTATAACGAGCATTGAACATGCCGTGAAGAAGGTCTCTAACTACATCATATACAGTACCAACGATAGGAGTTGTCTGGATTGGTGTTGCAGATATGATTGTAAGGAATCTGTAACAGAAATTAGATACACCGCCCATGTTTGTAGCTGTATGAATTGATGTGTCAGCAATATCAAGAATACCAAGAACGATGTCGTTCCAGATGAGGTCTTCAGAGTTGAAGTGACCGTACTGTTTCTTGTCGCCGTACTGAAGCTCGCCAAGTACAGGGAAGAACTTGTTAGCAACAAGGTCAATATTCTGCCAAAGTGTGTTAGTTGTGACAATTTGTGACTTACCATTTTCATCACAAACACCGAGAAGAGCACCGACTGCCATAGCACCGGTATCCTTAACTACGTTGCTGTTCTTAAATGTGTATTCACCACCATAGTAGCAAACAACTGAATTAAGAAGATCAAAGATTGTTGTTGAGTCGTTTACAGAAGCTGTGTAAACATCCCAAGCGTTACCATTCTTATCTGTATAAGGAACATAGCCCTGCATTACATAAGCAACAGCATCACGAGCCATTGGAAGAATAGTACCGTTTAATGTAGCAACGATCTTGCCGTTGCTGTCCTTAGTAATAAGAGGATTATAATTCTTATTAGGAAGGATATATGAGAGATACTCTCTGAGTGCAAGGAAAATTACGCCTTCAGCGTCCTTACATGCATCCCAATCCTCCGGATGAATGTACTCTCTCATGTCGTAGTTATTGAGATGAATCTGACCGATGCATGCAATAAGCATTGGGAGCATAGCTTCCTCAAGGTTTGACTCTGAAAGAGCAACGCCCGGATGAGCTGTGTGGAATGCCTTAAGAATGTTAGCATCTGTTGCGTCAGCTGTATATTCAATAACTGCAGCAGCGTTACCAACTAATGTATTAACAATCTGAGTAATAGAAGCACTGTTAATTTCTGCAGGATTAACAGTATTTAAAGTAGGACGATTGTTGTCACCATATACATTTGGTCTTACAGCGTTATCTACGAAGAGATCCTTAACTGCTGCAACGAGTGCATCGTTAAGACCGCCAACCAATGAAGTGTATTTATTATAGTTGGCATCTGCAAAGAATGCATCAAGGTTCTTTGAACCTGTCTGCATGAAGTAAAGGTTGATAGGACCTGTTTCCATGTTGAAATAGTAGTCAGCAAGAGGGCTGTATCTCAACTTATTGAAAAGTGTAGTCGCATCAATATCTCTCCATGAGCCTGTTGTGTCGATACCTTCACGGTCGAACTCATAGTTGTTACGTACCCAACCGAGGAACTCGTCTGCATCTGCTGCGCCGTAGTCAGCATAAACTGCATTTGCCCAAGCGCGAACATTTGTCTCTGAGTACATAGATGCAAGATCATTTGTGTCCCAAGCGATAGGATTTGCATTGCCTATTGCCCAATAGTAATAAGCATTATCAAAGTTTGAACCATGACCGCGTTCAGCATTGTAGTTAACACGGATGGTAGCAACTGTGTCCTTAAGTGCTGTCTTCCAAGCAAGGTTAAGAGCCTGGAATCCAAACTTAAATAATGAATCAGTCTTTACAAGAGAAATTTTAGCTGCATCATCGGCAACGGTACCGTTAGCCTTAGTACCATATACGAATAACTTAACGTTACCGTCTGAGGTGTAGTTAAGCTCCGGATCGTAACCAAGAGATTCAGCTGCTTGCTTGAATGTTACGCCATCTTTTTCTACCTTTGCAAGAATGTTTGCATAACGCGTCTTTGATGATTCTGTTGCCTCACCAACACCCTTGTAGGTGATTTCAGCGTTGATTTCGGTGAGAAGCTTTGTTGTCATCTTGTCAAGGAGAACCTCGTCGTAAACGAATGTTGACGGATCAGCCTTGTAAGCTGCCTTCTCCTCATCTGTAAACCAGTTAGTATTATTGAAAAGGAGACCCTGAACAAGATTGTAAATAAAGTTTGACTGATAGCCCGGATCAAGGCCAAGTGCACCTCTTAGCATCTCATAAATATCGAGATTTGCAAGATTACCGACTGTACCAAGGCCGAAGCCACCGCGAAGGAACTGACCGATTACGTCTTTACCGTTGTAGTCTGCACAGTTCTTCTGAAGAATACCAAGAACACCTCTAAGAATATCGCAAGAAGATGTGTTCTGTCTTGTCATACCCTTAGTAGATGAAAGCTGGATGTTACCGGCATCACCAATGTAGGTACCAAGCTTACCGATAGCTTTGTCAACACTCTCAAGAGTGTGAAGAAGCTCGTTAACGCTGTAAAGATGAAAATCAATTGTAGCATTAACGACTACGGCGTTAAGCTTGATCTGCCTGTTTGCTTCGTCCCACTTAAGTACGCTTACACCTAAACCGGAAATTACTTTACCGATTGACTTTGTAAGACCGGGACCTACATCTGCAAGTACGATATCGAGATAGTCGAGAAGAGCGGTAGCAGCCTGCTCGTCGGAGAGAATTCTCCAAGCAAGGTCGTTATACTCTACATACTCGTCATTATACTTAACATCTGCAGAGGCAGCCTGAGCCGAGAAAACACCACTAAAGCATGTCATACCCATCACTACTGCCATAACTAAAGCGAGCAGCTTATGGGAAAACTTCTTTGTCTTTGTTTTCATTATAAATTTTTACCTCCGAATTTTTGAACGGCATCGCATGAGCGAACCGAAAATGAAGTGTACAAGCACCATGCGCCGAATGTGAACTCGTATCCTCTGACCAACGGGCAATCCGTTCAGGATAAGGGCGTTTTTTACACCTCACATTGTGAAAAGGGCGCAAAATGCTCCATAAACACACCATGATTATTGCACAACCGCTTACAAAAGTCAATAACTATTTAAGATAAAAGACAAAATTGGGAAAATGACCAAAAAGCGACATCAGTCTTTATACAAACGAGATAAATTTTTACACAATATTTACAAATTGTTCACATATTTTGCCTCTTTTTCAACCTTGTAAAGCAGTTACACTTGTCAGCTGTTTTACGAGTGTAAAGGATTTTTGCTTGTCATTCTTACGGAAATCAATTAGACAATATTTACACCTATTGTCTATTTATCGAACAGTCGCCATTTTAAGACACTCGTCTATTATTTTATATCAATGTTAACATGCAGGAGTGGAAAAATTTACAATTTGTTCAAAATTTCAAAAAAACCTATTGACAGACGCACTATTATTTGGTATAAATATATTGTATTTGTTCGTACATGCGTGTATAACTGCGCCCAAAAATCAAGATTTTGTGTACAAATTGTTAACAAATCCGTTTTAGGCACAAGATATGCGCATCACTAACGACAAGTTCGTTAAATCATATCGTAAAGGAGAGAGAAAAGTATGAAGACGAGCAAAAAATTACTCAGCTTTTTCTTAGCTGTAGTAATGGTTGTTACCACATGCTCTGTTGGCTTTACGGCTTTTGCCAAGGACAACAACAGTATTTGGTCAACCACGTGTGAAGCAGAAGATGCTTTCAACACACTTGATGCTTTGGCAAGTAAATATCTTCCATCGGTGCTGCTCAATATTGAAGCAGTCGGCAAGCCCGTATATGAAAGATATGCCAAAGAACACGGTAAGACTTACAGCGAGCTTACCGACGATGACAAGGCAGCTGCTGCCGCTGAGACAACATTGTCAGACGCACTTGCAGCATTGCAGCCGACACTTTTAGGCCTTCTTGCTAAGACAAGTCAAAGCGACTTTGTTGACAAGTACTTCCCCGGTGCTGACGCAAGCAAGTTTGACTATTTGAACGAAAGGACTGCAACAATGTCCTATTTCTCATTGGTTAAGCTTTGCGACGATTACAGAAACAGCAGCTTGCTTTCTGACGAGCAAAAGGCTACACTTCAGGCATACTATGATGCACTTATGCCGCTCGCTCAGCTTGCAACATCTGTTTCGAGCAAGGTTGAGCTTTACGGTGATAAGTACACGACTGAAACAGAAGAGGACTACAAGACAGCCGCTTTGGTAGCACTCGAATCGTACGACTTTGGAATTACTGATGAGGATATGAGCTTCTTTGAAAGCCTCTATCCGTCATATCAAAACAACCTTAAAGAGTACGGTGTTCCCGAAGGTGAAATTGTAATTGACAGCTTCCCTAAGCTTCTTTACTATTTCTTCGGTGGCGGTAAGGCAGTGCTTTCAGCTTACCAGTACTACAATCTCATCAAGCTTACCGGCTGTGATGTAACATTCCAAGGCAAGGGAGACCTCTCAGCTCTTGGTTTTGAAGAAGCTGAATACAACATCACTGAAGACATTACCCCGTCAAATGTAGTTTCCGTAATTCTTCAAGCTACATTCGAGTCAGTAAACAACACTGACTACCTTGAGGAAATGTTGGGCGTAAGAGAATTCAACAATGCAAGAGAAATGGTTGCATTTTTGTTAACCGGTGAATCAACGGAAATCTCTGATGAGGAATATGATTATGTATTATCATTGCTTGAGGTAACTGTATCACAGAACTATCTTGACATCATCCTTCCTTCTCACTATTCAGAGGCTATTTGCGGTATTGCAATCAGCGAAGGTGCTGTCTCAAGCATGGCTGAGTTTGAGAGCATTGTTGCTTCAAAGCTTCCGGGCGGTCAGCTCGGCATTGACTCAAGCATCTTCAACGACAGCAATGATGTTGCAGGTCTTGACATCAACGATGAAGACATCAATGTATTGGCTCACGCTATGTCTCAGTCACAGCTTGCAAGTGCTGTTCCTGAGGTTGAAAAGTTCTTTGCAGGTGAGGAAGCAACATTCTCATTTGCTTTACCGGGCGGTTCATCACAGGAATACAAGCTTACACTGCCTCAGCAGTTGAAGGACACCTATGTTGCAGATTATTTCAATCTTGTAACCTCACAGTCAAACGAAGGTACATACAAGGATAATATCATCAGAGCCTTCTTCCCTAAGTACGGTTCAAGCAACGGTTACATCAGTAACAACGGTGGTTATACTCCTGCTGCAAACGGCAGACCTGAAATTCAGGCAGACAAGAACCTTATTGACACTGCACAGATTGACAAGTATCTTGCAGATGCAGAGAATTACGCATATTCAAAGGCAGTTAGCGAATTAACAGGTATTGAAGGTACAATCATTGATTCTGTTACAAAGCAGCCGTTCCTTATTGATGTTAATGCATACCTTGCAAGCAAGATTTCAGATAACACAGCAGTACAGCTTACTGATGAACAAAAAGCAATACTCAACGATAACTACGATATAGCTAATGACATCGGTACAATCATCCTCAATGAAAAGCTTAACGGCTTAATTGTTAATCTCCTTAGCAGTAAGCTTATGGGCGATTCAACTGTCGAGGATATGATCAACAATCTTCTTGTTACAAACTGCGATATTATCACAGCAGTTAATAACATCTGGAGCAGACTTGTTAACGCTCCTGTAAAGACTATTGTTGAGCTTCTTCCGGTTGTAACCGTTCTTCTTGATGAGCTTATCCTTCCGTTCATTGCTAACGGTAAAGGCGATCAGTATTACGATGCTCTCTACGGTGTACTCAGTGATACGCTCATTAAGTCACTCATCGCTGATGGTGGCTCTTATGTCGGTATCACACATCTCAGCTGGGATCTCAACAAACTCCTTCCGGACTTAATGCACTGGCTGCGCGACGGCGCTAAGGCAGAAAACATTGATTTCTACAACCTCGGCACAGTTGAGGTTAAGGATGTAGCTGAGGATGAAGACGGTATCAAATACTTTACCGACAAGAGAACTCCTGCTGCTAATGTAACAGCAGACGACCTCAAGCACTACACTGCATTCGACCAGGACGGTAATGAGCTCGTTAGAAATGTAGATGCTAATGACAATGTAACATACACCTACAAGGGTGCTACTGACAGCGATCTTGCTGCACTTCTCGGTGCAAGCGCAGAGTCGGTATTTACATACTACATGACTTACGAGTCCAATGTTCCTGTTCTTACAGGTATCTACATTGCCGACCGTGCACTCAGAGATGCAGAGCTTGCAGACCTTCCAAAGCTTTTCAATAAGCTTCTTAAAGGTAATGAGACTCTTGCTAACGGTCTGTCCGAGATTGTTGTTGAGTTTGCAACACTCTTCACTGCTGCAGTTGATGAGTTTGTAGCAACTCCTGCACTTAGAAACGCAACAAGATATGATACAACAGATCAGCAGTTAGGCTCAGGTCTTAACAATGTATTTGTGGCACTTCCGCAGTTGTTTGATATTCTTGAAAACCTCGCAGCAGAAAAGTACGGCGTTGACAAGAACGCTTGGATTTACTGCTACGGCGGCAAGATCACAACAAAGCCGGTCACAGAAAACCACGAAAACCCTGTAAACAAGGACTTTGAAGAATTCAAGTCTTTTGCAGGCAGTAATGCCGATGATCGAAGCTATGACATTTTCGACTGCTTCGCAGGCATCTTTGTTGAGCAGTGGCTCAACGCAATCGTGAGCTTATTCAATAACTTAATTGACAACAGCTCACTTGTTGAAGAGAATCTTCCAATCGTTTCAGGTCTCTTTAGAGCACTTGGCGGATTTGGTCCTGACAGTATCTTCACAGACGTATTCAACAGTATCTTCCAGCAAAAGCGCGGAGATAAGTATTCATTTGAATTTGAACCATCTGCAATGACAGGACTAACAGGTCTTGACAAGGATAATGCTTACTTCCTTATTACAAACATTGAGACACTCATTGATGTAATAATTGCGTTGATTGACAGCATTAAGAATCCTGCAACACCGGAGAATCCGACACCGGAGAATCCGACACCGGAGAATCCAACACCGGAGAATCCAACACCGGAGAATCCAACACCGGAAAATCCGACACCGGAGAATCCGACACCGGAGAATCCTATCGTTGTTTCAACATTCAATCCATCTAACTACACAGCTGAAGAGCTTTCTACAGTAAACGGAGTAATTACCTCTCTTGACGAGATGTTGTCCTCTCTCCTGTCAGATTCAAGCATAAACGGCTATGGTCTTGATAACACCGGCAATATTGCTGCAGGTTTGGTATCATTCCTTTCAAACTACATATCGGAAAGCGATGCAACAGCATTACTTGGATTGCTTGACAGCTATTTGTATTACCTCAACGGCGCAGGTGCTCGTTCTGCTGACGAAAACGGTAATATGAAGGCTGAAGAGGTTTACACCAACGACAACCTCACAGACTTAATTGTGAGAACATTCGCACTTATCGAAAGCATTTCCGAGTCACTCCTTGCTAAGTTTGACTATAAGGGTAAGTTAGATAGTGAAAATAATGTTATTAAATACAATCTTATTGTAAGAGCAATCGAGGGTATCATTTCTCCTGATGCTATCGGTATCAGACTTGATGACTACGACGATGCTCAGGCAAAGATTACAAAGCTTACAACATGGAACGACGCTATCGGTGCTAACGGCAAGGTTTCAATCAGCATTGATTGGAAGGTTGCTAACGGCGACAACGAGGCATTCTTCGGCGGACTCGCATCTGCTATGAGACTTGTTACAACAATTCTCGGCGTTCTCCTTGTTGACACAGGCTGGTACGAAACAATCGTTTGCCCGATTCTCACAGCTATCTGCGAGAGAAACGGCGTAAAGGTTGACACTCCTGCTGAGTTTGCAAAGCTTACAGACGGTAAGTACAGAGACGAAGTTCTCCTTGGCTTAATCAGACCGATTTCCGATTGGCTCAACAAGCTTCTTGCAGCTCCGGCTACAACTCTTATTAACTCACTTCAGGGATTAACCGGATTACTTGATGACACAAGCGGTACAACAATCGCAGACATCGTTACCGGTGCAATCACTCCTCTTAAAGACGAAATACTTGGTGCGGCAAACATTCTTAATGCGTCAAGCGACAGGCTCGGTCCTATCTCTTCAACACTTGCCGAGGTAGTTACTGATTTCAGCTACTCTTTGGCATTATATGCAGAGAAGAATGACAAGAATGAGCTTGTAAACATTTCAATTAAGGGCTTACCGCTTTCAGGTTCAAACATTATACCTATAATAAATGAGCTTCTCCGCCCTATCGGCATTAAGCTCAACAACATCAACTGGAATGCAATCAGCAATGCTAAGTCACCTGCTGAGTTCCTTGCTTTCTTCGTTGAGTATCTTGTTAACACTGTAAAGAGCAACGATAATATTGATGTAATCGTCGGTCTCATCGCAGGTGACGGTGAGGTAAGCTCTACACTTCAAACAGTTATCAGTGCTATTAAGAGCGACAAGCTTACAGGCAAGGGTGTATTCATCCTTCTTTCAAAGGTGCTTAAGCTTACTCAAAACCCAACACTCTTTGCTTGGTCATTTGAGCAGTACCTTCTTAAGCTTGTTGAGAACTTTAGTTATCCGTTAGGTCTTACAAAGACACAGGCTGATCAGGCTGCCGAAAACATTGATAAGGTAGTCAACAGCGTATTCCCGCTTCTTCAGCAGCTCGGTGTACTGAACACAGGTAGCCTCAGCGGTCTTGTAAACGGCGCACTCTTCAAGAATGAGCTTCTTACAAAGCTTGCAGTTGCACTTTACGGTGCACTCGACGGCAACGACACAATCAAGATGATTATGTCAATCATCGGTGTTCCTACATCAACGGCAGATGTAGCTGCTATCCTCAACGATACAAGCTACGGCGCAACATTCTCAACAGCTGCTCAGACAATCGCAGCAAAGGCATCCTGGAACGATCTTAAGACCGTTACTAAGGATGACAAGGGCAACGAAACAACAACATACGCAGCAATCAACTGGGGCTTCACTGACGGTGCAGCAAATGCACAGCAGGGCTTCGTGAATGCACTTGTTGCAATTCTTCGTCCTCTTAACGACATTCTTGCAGTATTCCTTAACTCACAGGCTCTCGGCTTTAACCTTAGCGAAACAATCACTAACGCTATTACAAAGGGCGAGGTTAAGACAGAATATCTTGCAATCGGTGACGGCTTTGCCCGTCTTACAATCACAAACACAGGCTCACAGCTTAATATAAATGTAATGCCTGTAACAAGCGACGGCGCTGAGACTCCTACATACACAGAGGTTGCAGGCGCAGTTGAGTCGGTAATTGTTGTTGACTTCAAGGCTTTAGATGATATTTCAATCTACGGCACAAATGCTTACAACAGCGCTATCATTCCTCTTCTTGAGGCATTCCAGTGCGAAGGCATTGTAAGTGAAGCTCAGTACAAGACTGACATCGCAAATGCAAAGGATGCTCTTCTTCTTGACATTCTTAACCCGATTATCGGCGGCAGTGATAAATCTCTTGTTAACAAGGTTCTTGCTAACCCAGTCACAGAGATTTGCACACTTCTTCCAAATGTAGCAGCATTCATTGACGCACACGGACTTTCACAGCTCGTTGCAAACCTGATTGCTCCTATTACAAACATTCTTTACGCAGCAAACGACATCGTTGACATCGGTGCAATCATTGTTGGTCTTTTAGGTCAACCTGCCGGCACATCACTCGGCGATGCAATCGGAGCACTTATCGGCGTTCCTGCAGGCGTACTTAATGTTGATCTTTCAGATCTTTCAACTCTTAACATCGAAGCAGCACTTGCTCCAATCGTGAACAAGATTCTTTCAGGTATCACTCCTGCTCCTCTTACTGATGAACAGAAGGCTACAATGAAGGCTGAAGATATTAAGAAGTATGAGGATAAGGCAGCTATCCTTAAGGTAGTTAGCAAGATTAGAATTGCTGACATCAACTTTGCTGCTCTTACCGCATTCGGTGACAAGGTTGACTACACAAGCCTTGCAACAGATGTTAACGGTAACGCTCTTACAGGTAAGAAGGTTGCTAACATTGACTACGGCAAGGTACTCATCACCGTACTTAGATATGTATTTAACACAGTTATCGCAAACGTTGACACAATTGGCGAGCTTCTTGGCAGCATTCAGGCTATTTCATCTAATGCTACAATCAAGTCAATCGTAAACAATGTTGTAGGTCAGATTAAGACTCACACAGCAGATCAGCTTATCGTTGCTATCTACTACTTCTTGGTTGGTAACAACACAAGCGATTACTGGGATTACACAAAGTACACAACAAAGGCTTCAACATACAAGCTTCCTGACGGTGTATCGGCTGACGATGTAACAGCTCTCATCACATTCATTGATGGCATCGTTAAGGAAATCGACCTTAATTCACTTATCAGCAAGGGACTTTACACTGACAGCATTGTAAACGCTCTTGCAAAGGCTATCTATCAGGGCATCGGCGGTGTTAAGCTCGGTGAAAGCCTCAAGCTTGATACTCTCCTTTCAGCTCTCGGTATCGGCCTTACTCCAAAGGCAGTAGCTGCTCTTCTTACAGATGCAAGCTACGGCGAAACAGTTCAGTTTAGCAGCGCAGCAGCTGCAATCGCTGCAGCAAACGATTGGTCGGCAGTTGACTTTACAAAGCTCAGCTGGGGCGTTAAGGATCAAGGCACATTCCTTAAGGCACTTGTTGCAGTTCTTCGTCCGCTTGCAGGTGTACTTGATACAATCCTTGCAGACGGCAAGCTCAATCTCCTTGAGGGTGTACATATTCCGGGCTCAAACGGCTATGAAAGCACAATCGTTCCTCTCCTTGAAGCACTTGGATGCAAGAATCTCAAGTCTTACGACAAGTACCTTGAGGATAAGAGCAAGGCAAAGGATGCAATTCTTCTTGACATTCTTGAGCCATTGTTCGGATTTGTAAACGATGTAATTACTAACCCGATAGAAACACTTGCAGATGCACTTCCAAACATTGCTCTCTTCATTGGCAACGACGGTCTTGTACAGCTTATCGAAAACCTTGTAACTCCTATTATTGCAATCATTAAGGACATCAATCCTCTTATTGATGTAGATAAGCTTCTCGTAGATCTTCTTAAGAATGTTGATGCAAGCAAGTTCGGAATTGACCTTACAAAGCTCAGTGTTACAAACCTTGGCGGTTTCCTTGCTACAATTGTAGGCGGCAAGACACTCATCCCATTCGTAAACAATATCCTCGCCGGCATTAAGGTTAAGGATAAGCCGCTTGGCATTAAGATTAGCGACATTGACTGGCTTGAACTTGCTGCTATGGGTACTGCAAGCAATGCAGATAGCGTTGTTAAGGTAATCGGTCAGAGAATCGTTATTACGGCTGACACAAGCAAGGTTCTTGTAGCAGTGCTTGAATATGTAATTGACACAGTTCTTAAGAACGCAGAGGCAATCAAGGGACTTCTCGGTGATAAATATACCGGTACTCTTAAGGACATTCTTGACATGATATTTGCCCTTGATGCAAAAGACCTTCTTGCTCTCGTGTTTAGACTTGTTAATATTACTCAGTCATCGACAGAGGTATATTGGAGCTATAAGAATTACAAGTCAAAGACAGCATCATTCAAGTATCCTGACGGAATCACCGCAAAGGATGCAGCAGATGCAATCGCTCAGTTAGACGGTGCAGTAGGCGGCGTATTTGCTCTTCTCGGCGGTCTTGGTGTAGTTGATGCCGATGACCTTTCAGGTCTTGTAAACGGCTTACTCTTCAAGAACGAGATGATAACAAAGCTTGCTAAGACACTCTACGGTGCTCTTGACAACGAAAAGATTGCTCCTTATCTTGAGGGTGCTGGCATCCCTGTTTCAACAACAGAGGTTGCTAAGCTTCTTAAAGACAAGAGCTACGGCGCAACCTATTCATCAGCTGCAAAGACAATCGCTGCAGCAAAGAGCTGGGATAAGGTTGGCAAGGTTAACTGGGGCTTCACAGACGGTGCAGCAAATGCACAGCAGGGCTTCGTTAACGCACTTGTTGCAGTGCTTCGTCCGGTACTCAACATTCTCGGTCCGTTCCTTAACGGCGAAAATCTTGCATTAGGCGAGATGGTTTACGGTATTATCGTTAGCCTTGACATAAACAGCGGCGATAAGACTAAGGGCGAAAACCTTGTAACATTCAAGAACGGCGTACTTAAGGTTGAAAAGCAGACAAACGGTGTTTACAGCACAGCTCTCGAGCTTAACCTCGCAAACATCACAACTCTTAAGGATCTCAATATTTGCAGCGCTAACGGATATGAAAACACAATCATTCCTCTTCTTGATGTACTTCAGGTTGACAACAGCGAAATTAAAACATACGACGAGTATGTAAAGGACTGCAAGAAGGCAAAGGATAACATCCTTCTTGATGTATTGAATCCTCTTATGAGCTTCATCAACAGAGTTCTTGAGGCTCCGTTCGATACAATCACAGGCGTTCTTCCGAACCTTGCATACTTCATTGACAACAATGGTATCGGTCAGCTACTCAACAATCTTCTTTCACCTATTACAGAGTTCCTTAAGGATGCAAAGAAGTATGGCGTTGATATTGACGAAATTATCACAACAATTGTCGGCAAGGATCTCGGCAGTCTTGTAACAGAGCTTCTTAAGGTTAAGGGCGTTAAGCTCAACATTACGGTAACCGATCTCGCTTCCTGCAACATTCAGGAAATTGTAGTTCCTCTTATCAACTCACTCCTTAAGAAGACAGGTATTAAGCTTCCTGACTTCAAGTGGTCAACAATTGCTTCACACGGCAAGGTTGTAACCTCAAAGTCACAGGCAGAAAATGCAGAAGGCAAATTCACAAATAAGGAAGTTATCGCAGATAAGGGCGAAACCCTTGTTGCAGTTCTTCGTTATGTTGCAAAGACTCTTATTAACAATTCAAAAACACTTAAGAATCTCCTTTGCGGTATTGACGCTATCAAGAAGAATGACATGATTTCTTCAATCATCAAGAGCGTATTTAACACAATCGGAGTTTCTTCGGCAGACAGTATTGTTCGCGCTGTCTTCTACTTCCTGAAGTCAGAGCCTACAAATGCATTCTGGGATTACACAGCTTATGAGACAGGCGAATACGACTTCTCATATCCGGAGTCAGTGGATCAAGACTTCCTTGTAAATCTTCCTCCAATGCTTGACGGTCTCATCGGCGGTCTTCTTGAGTCAAAGGGCGGTCTTAACGGACTTATCGGCGGTCTCATCTTCAAGGATGACATCATCTCTGCCCTTGCAACAGGTCTTTACGGCGCAATCGAAGGCGTAAAGATTAACGACGGCACAAATCTTGCTCAACTCCTTGCTCTCACAAACATCGACTTCACAACAGAGCATGTTGCTAAGCTCCTTGTTAATGAGAAGTACGGTCAAACATACAGCAGCGCAGCTTCTGTAATTGCCAAGGCAGGATCTTGGGCAAATGTTAATAAGGCATCACTCAAATGGGGCGTAACAGACAGAGACAGCTTCTTCCATGCTTTGGCAGCAGTTCTTCGTCCGATTTACGGCGTACTTGATGTTCTTCTTAACGACGCATCACTCGGTATCTTTGATATAGTAAGAATACCGGGATCTAACGGTTATACATCGTCTATCGTTCCTCTTATGGAAGCATTCTCAATGTATAACATTAAGACTCAGTATCAGTACAGAGAGGATATTGTTGAAGAATACGACGCAATCCTTCTTGACATCATCAATCCGCTTTGGGATAAGATTGAGGACATTCTCAATGCTCCTCTCCAGACTCTCGCAGCAATGCTTCCGAACCTTGCCCTCTTCATCGGCAACAACGGTCTTTGCCAGATAATCAATAATCTTCTTACTCCTGTTTCAGCACTCATTGATGCTATCAAGCCTGTTGTAAATCTTAACGATGTACTCACAGCTGTACTTGGTGCACTCAATGTTGACCTTGGCGCAATCCTTGGCAAGATTGGTGTTACAAACTTCAATCTTGATCTTTACGATCTCATGACAACACTTATGCCACTCCTTGGCGGCGACGCAATTATCCCACTCGTTAATAATGTTCTCGGACTTATTAAGATTAAGGGTACACCGCTTGGAATTAAGCTTAATGATGTTGATTGGCTCAGGCTTGCAAGCCACGGTGAAACAATCGTATCTTCTTCACAGGCTGCTACATACGGCTCAAGAATCTTCGTTGAGGGTGATTCCTCCGAAACTCTTATTGCTGTACTCAGCTACCTCATTGAAACTGTTAACGCAGGCGACAACTTCGCAGTAATCAGCGGACTTATCGCAGGTCTCCTCGGTGACGGTGTAAGTGAGAGCATCTCCGGTGTAATCGATCAGGTACTCGGAATGCTTCAGGGCGATACAGATAAGGTTATCGGCGATCTCGTCGGTCTCCTTCAGACAATTGCATAATCAATCGTAAGATAGATTAGATTGTAAAACAAAAAGAGCATCCCGCAAGGGATGCTCTTTTTAATGCATGTAACGCTGAAGACTAAATGATTATCAGCGATCTTATTAAATTGTCACTTCATGAAAACAGCATATCTAAATAAGTTAACAAGAAGCGATATGTGTTGTTTTTCCAAAAATGCATAATATAAGCAATATACAAGCAATAGAATCAAGCTTCTTCTTTCAAATGTGAAATTTAAATCAACATTTTTCTTAACAGCGCTATCGTCCATTATGTACATCGATGATACTAAAAAGTATTGAAAGAATACAAAATCATAAAACCATCTTGCTTCGTCTGTTTGGATAAAAACTAACGGCAAAATTAAAAATCCGTACATCGGTAATGCAAAATACAACATTTTGTTTAATGTACCCTGCTGTGCAGTTACAGTGCCCTTCCACAGCCTGATAACCTTGCATAACAGCGGAGAACACACGAGCATGTTTACAATCACCGCAATCATTCTGAAATAAAAATCGAATGTAGGCTTATTATCAACCCACATAGCATTTAAAGGACCCTCGGCGTCAAAGAAAACATATTCGAGATCCTGTTTCAAATTATCAGTGCCTAAAATGCTCTTGGTGTGTGCTACAAGCTCTTCGTACGATACATTTATGAATTTATTTGAAAAGAAGTAAAAATACACAAATAACGCACTTACAGCCAATCCTGTGATAAGCAGCACTGTCCACAAATATATTTTTTCTTTTTTATTCTTTTCGGTGATGCATTTATAGAACAAAACCGAAAACACAATACAGAAAAACATAAGAGCGTATCCCTCGTGAATACATTCGCAGGTGCATGACAGTATAGGAATCAGCCAAATGCATTTATTACTATGCAAAAGCAAAAGCATTACAATTGTTAATGAAATAATGATTAGGTCCATTTCGCCCCAATCGCAAAAATAAAAGCCTATCGGATTAAGAGCCACCAAAATCAGCGACATCATTGCCATACCCTCAGACCTTTTCATTACTCTTACAATGTAGATAAGAAGCATTGTGACAAACAGTATTTCGGCAAATAGCTCAAATAATACTATCGCTTGATTATATTCAATACTAAACAGCCGTGTCATTCCATATACTATCGTGCCGAGCAGTCCCCGTCGCACAAATCCAAATGTGTAATTCACGGTAAGCTCATAGGTTTGCCAATGACTGTTCAGCTTAAATGGGTTTGATATACACGCCATTGTGCCTACAACACCGATAACTGCCAAAAGCAAAAGCTGTTTTTGCCTGTTCGTTTTCAAGCTTGAATAAAGCTGCTCTCGTTTCATGATACACCTCGTTATACTCTCACATTGTTTTCGTTCTTTTTTAGCTTAAAGAGTATTCTCAACGCCTCCGTAACGGCGCTAAACTTTAAGCTTGAGGTGGAGCCTATATAGTTTATAGGAGCTTCTATCCATTTATAATTCCTGCAATAATACCTCATTTCCGTTTGGTACATGTGACCGGTTGATAAAAATCTGTTCAATTCAAAATGCGACAGCACATTTCTGTTAAAGGCTTCAAATCCGCTCGTCATATCCTTGTATTTTGTGTGCAAAACAAGATTTGACACAAGCGTACCGCCGCCACTGAGAATCCTGCGGTACAGTGGCTGGTTGCTAATGCTTCCTCCCTCGACAAATCTTGAACCGAACACGCAATCGTATCCCTTCTCAAGCCAATCGATGAACTGCGGTATTTCCGACGGCTTATGGCTTGCGCCACCGTCCATTTCTATTATGTACTGCGCACCGTCAATCAAGGCTAATCTAAAGCCTTCCAAATAGCAGCTGATAAGACCTTTAGAGTCCTTATAATAAATATATTTAACCTTATCGGTTTTCTCCTCATAATCCTTAACGATTTCGGCAGTTGCATCCTTGGAATAATCATCCATGATAACATACAGATAAAGATTGTCGTAGCCTAAGCCGATAATTTCATCAATAACATCTGCCATTGTGGCTTCTTCATTAGCCACCGGCATTACAATTATGGTTTTTTTCAATATATCACCTATTTTACAGATTTTCGTTTATATAAATTTCATCTAAATCAAAGCAATCCCTGTCAAAATTTATTGCCCTTGACATCTCTAATCCCGACGGCTTTTTGTCATTTATCAGCACGCGCTCGCCGTAAGGCATATCAAAAATAATCTTGTTATATCTTATACCGTTTTCCCTTAAAAAGCTGATTGTGTCAGACGCATATTGCTCTTTTCTTGAGGTGATAAACAAAATGTAATCATCCTCCGGTATTTTGCTTAGGAACTCCTTTGCTCCCTGCAAAAACGAATCCCTGCCGTCTGTTAAATATCCGTTATGCTTTAATATTGTGCCGTCAAGGTCCAATATCCATGTATGAGCTAACGGCGATAATTCAATTTTTTTCATTACGCAGCTTCTCTCCTATTGCACCGCCGGGATGATTTTGCTTAAAGCTTTCAAGCTCAATATCCAATCTGTCAACAAGCTCCATTACAAAAGCCTGCAAAACAATCAAATTGATTGTTGATGAATTATTAGGCATAATATTCCAAGGATCACCCTCTTCATCTAACGACAAAACAACACAATTATCCGGCGTGATTTGCTCAACTATTTTTCCGTCCTTATTGAAGGTCAACCCGAATAAATGAATATTTCTGTCAAGCAAAAGATTAACAAGCTGAACAGACTCCGTTGTGTTTCCGCTTTTGGACAGAATAACTACCAAATCTCCATCCTTAATCATGCCCATATCACCGTGAATTGCGGAATTTGTATGCAGTACATTTGCATCTATTCCCAACGACAGCAGTGAACCTACAATCTTATCGCATATAGGAACATTTTTACCAAGTCCTGACAATACAATTTTGTTTCCGTTTTTTACAACCTCGCAGGCAGTGTCAACCAAATTGAAGAATATACTTTTTTCAATGCTTGCTAAGGATTTTTCAATTGTTTTTATTGTTTTATCAAAATATGTAATCATCACAATTCCCCGTTAAAAGCTTCAGTAAAATAGTACAGTCCGATATAAAATGCCGCACAAATTGAATCGTAGTTATCCCAAGCGTATGTGGTAAGAGAAATCCATATTAAAGCGTGTAAAAGCTTAATATCCTGCTTGTTGCACTCATCCTCGATAAGTGACCAAAACAGCTCCTCCTTATCCTCCCATCCGTTTGACTCTATATCAACACTAATGTTGTCGTTATCAAACGACAGCCTAAACCTTTTCAAATTAAATTTATCATAGTTTCCGACCAACGAATAATAAACCTTTGCCCAATCATATGCAGGATCACCAAAGTATTGCCTGCTGCCGAAATATCCGCGCGGATCAATAAGAGCAACGCTGTTGTCCTGCCTAATCATCATGTTTGAAAAGGTGCAATCGCCGTGAATAAATGCGAATTTGTCAACAGTGTAGCTTGAAAACCAATTGTCAAGCCATTCTCGGCAATAGAAAATGTTTATACATTTCCTGCCGTTTATGTTCAAATATTTGTCGTTGGCAAACGGTATTAAATTTCTAACCGAATCAATTCTGTTAAATGTTTTAGTTATATAGGTGTCCTTAATGCAGAAATAATCTGTGTCGGTGCTGTCACACCTGTGCAGCTGCTTAAGTGATTCTACAACGCTTTTTAATATCGTGTCCTTTTGCTCGCTTGAACAATCGTCGCAGTCATAAATATTTCTGCCGTCAATACGCTCCATTGTAAGCGGAGCAAACGAGTAAATTTTAACAATGCTCTTGTAGTTATACTCTAACGCTTTTTTATACCAATCACATTCGATTTTACCAAGCTCAATACCCTGAGCGTTGACACCGCTTTTAATTATCCTGTCGCCGACAACCTCCATTTTGTTAAACGGACGGCATTTTTCAACAGGCAGCTTTTGATACTCCGAAAGCAAGCCGAATTCCTTTGCGTTTTTCAAAGTTACGGTTGAAAACGAAAAATCCTTATTTGAAAGATACCTAACAAATTCGCCCTGCTCGGGAACATCCTCAATAACCGATTTGTCGTTAAAATAAAAAAGGCCTGCAACACCGTTTGTAACAGACGCCTTCTCCTCAAGCTTGAAGCCGTCACAGCTCCAGCGGCATTGAAAGTCACCCGAAAGGCCGACATAGCATTTGTCGGTATCCGGTATCGAAAAGTCCTTTGGTATAACCAAATCGGACCATATCAGCATAAAGCCCTTACCGCTTGGGATGTACTTTAACGCTTTTCCGATTCCGCTGCATGTACCTTTAAGACCTCTTGCATCGACTAAAATATAATTTACCCTTGCAAAGCTTTTTAGATATTCGCTTAAAACATTGTATTTATAGTCACCTATTATTATGAATTTCCTGTCAGCAAAGGTGTCGAACAGGTTAAAAAGCATCGGCTTATTATAGATAGGCACCAAGCACTTTGGCTTGTTAGCCGTCAGATGCTCAAGTCGTGTCCCCTTGCCTCCTGCCTGAACAATTATGTATTCGCAATTATTATCCATTTGTCAATCCTTGTATTTCTTTTCGTTATACATTTTCATCTGCCTGTACACCTTTGATTGCTTTTTTGAATTTACAATATCACTGTAAAGCTCATCAAGCTCCTCCATCAAATCGTGACGCTGTGACTCAAGAATATCTATCCTTGCCTTACATTCGTCCCTAAAGGACTCGTCAACATCATCACGGGCGCACTGCTCATTCATGTGAAATATTTTTAGCTGATTTATGCTCAACTTATCAACAAGACTTCCTATTGTTTCCATACTATTTCCTCACTAACTCTGCGATTATTTCGTCAATCTCCTCGATAAGATCATTGCGATGCTGATTAAGCGGATTGATATTTCTTATTGCCTTCAAAACAGTTTCGTCATTCTCGCTTCGTACCTTATCCTCCTCGTGCCATATTTCCGTATTTGTAACCGTGAGCTCCTTAACGACCTCCATAATATTCGATCTATGCTCGTTGAATTTGCGGATTTTTCTGATTTCATCGGTTACGATTACTCTGTCCGGCTGTAATTCATAATGGTTTTCGTGCCAATCATCTATTGCACCTGTTACAGATAAATATACATCTTTTGAATTAAAATCAGCCATATTACTCTCACGCCCTTATGTTTAAAATATCTTAATTTATTTTATATAATTGCATATTCTGTCTCTTATACACATCTCCGAGC
>CAMGDK010000009.1 GCA_946042285.1 uncultured Clostridia bacterium
TAATTTTTATTCTTCACATTCTTTGGCGTGGTTCAGACCACTTTATCGACAGTCTGAGGACACCCAATCGGGTGTCCTTTAGCTTATTATTTCTTAACTGCAACTGATTTGGCCTTTGACCAATCGCTGTAAATCTTCTTGCCGGCAGAGGTCTTGTAGGACCTTACCTGCACATAGTATTTTTTCTTGCCCTTAAGCTTTGATACAGTCTTTGATGTTGATTTTTTGCTTACATTTACGGTTTTCGTTTTGCTCTTGTAGAATTTCTTTGATGTTGAATATCTCACCTGGTATCCGCTGACCTTTGAATCCTTCTTCCACTTAACCGTCAGTGCCTTTGATTTGCTTGATTTAAGAGAGCTGATGCTCAGCTTTTTAGGCTTAATCGTCAATGTTTTTGTAAATGTGCCAACATAGTTAACGCCGTTCATGGCTACTGTAACAGTAGCAAATCCGGGATTTAAGTTGCTCTTGTAGCTAACCTTGTAGTTTGACGGAGCAATAACATTGCCGACTCTGTCATATACTGTAACGGATGTCGTTTTTTTCTTGCCATTGTAGGTAAAGGTGTCAGCGCCTGTTTTTATCATTGACGGAGCAAAGTATGTCGCATTGGTAATATATTCGCCGCAGTAAGCGCAAAATGTGTAAGAGCCGCCGTCATCGCAAAGCTCCGAATCATTGGCATCATAAACGGCAGGATATGTCTGGGTTACATTAAAGCTGTGATTATGTGCTCTGACAACAACATTTGTTGAATACGGTGTGCCGTCCGACTCAAGCTCAAAGTAGTATGTCACGTTAGCCGTTAATTCAGCCGCAACGATAAAGTCTGTTGATGTGGCATCAGCTGTGTTTTGCATGATAACCTCATCGGCATAATCAACAATACTGCCGAGCACCATTGTGTTTTGAGGAATTGATGTGCAAATAAACTCATAATATCCCGTGCTGTCGGGAACAAATTTAATTAAATATTTCTTTTCGTTGTAATTAACGCTTGCACTCACTGCCGAATAAAGCTGAATGGAAGGCGCCGTTTTCTTTGTGTTAGCAAACGCCTGAGCCTGTCCGCCGAAAATGAAGCACACAAGCATTACAGCACTAAATAAAACAGATAATAATTTTTTCATTGCTTATCCCTTCTTTTTTCTGTTTCTTAAAACTATCATGAAAATCATTCCGACAACACCGCCGATTGCGTTCATAATCATGTCAGTCATTGTGTCAACAAGACCGAGATAGCCGTATTCATTGTTATATTTTGACATGTCAAACATAGCGGTTTCCTCGCCGAATTTTGCAAGCTGAAGATTTGTGCCGTGAAGAGTGTCCATAGCAAATTCGTAAAATTCCCATCCAACCGCTATTGAAAGCGCAAACATTAAGGAAAAGATTGCCGCAAGAGTTGCTGCACATTGCCCCTTTTTCCTCTGGATGATGCATGCAAAATCATATCCAAATACAGCACAAACAAAGCCTGATAAAATGTGCATTGCGTTGTCAAACCACCAAAGCCTGTCAAACAGTCCGAAATAAGAGCCGATAACAATTCCTACAAAGATTATGATATTGAGCATTGTTTGGCTGAGTGGCGGAACCTCCTCGATAAAGCTGCCGTTGCCGAACACCTGAAACATGTCCCAAAGATGAGTAAAGATAAAGCAGAAAACGCTTTCAAACCCCATAACAACATCGCCGTTAATAAATGAATAAGCAGCGCAGATAATCATGGAAGCCCTAACAATCAACCAAAAAATGAATTGTGCTTTAGGTATTTTATCAATAGGATCTTTCTTAACTTTATATGCCAAGCCATATACCTCCGTAAGTAGTAATGTCAGTAATTACTCGATATATTCTATCACATAAATGAAAAAAGTCAAATGAGCAAATTATTAAATAAAAATAAAATCTGCCTTTACATTGTGGAAATAACAAAACCTATCTGCTATAATTATGAGCGTAAAAGTACATTTTTACAAAATGTGTGCAATATTTGGAGAGTATAATATGATTGAATATACAAACAGATACGATGTAAGAAAAACTATGTACGAAAAGTTTGCCGATTCTGCCGCACAAAATGCCGACAGACCATGCTTTTATTACTACAACAATACAATTACATGGAAAAAGGCAGAGGAAATGGTGGATCTTTGTGCCGCTGCACTTGTTGCAAACGGTGTAAGAAAGGGCGACAGAGTTATCATCTGCGCACCGAATATGCCGCAGTGTATTTGCGCAATCTATGCCGTAAATAAGATTGGCGCAATCGCTTCAATGCTTCATCCTCTTTCTGTTAAGAGTGAGGCAGAATATGCAGTAAAGCTCGTCGGTGCAAAGTTTGCATTTTGCTTTGATGTATCGGAAAAGTCATTTCAGGGCATGAAAAACCTTACCCTCGTTCGTTGCAAGACTGCAAGCTATTTCCCGAAGACTCCTTACGGATTTATTGCAAATCAGATTTACAAGAAGAAGATTAAGGGCAAGACTGCTCCCGCAACCGATGTACATAAGAATATCGAGTGGTCAAAGTTCCTTGAGGAAGGTAAAAAATTCCTTGCAGCAGGTAACAAGATTGAGATTGCCACCGATCCGTTGGCAGTTGCCGCAATCATGATGACCGGCGGCACAACAGGTAATCCAAAGGGCGTACAGCTTTGCAATGAGGCTATCTGTAACCTTTCATATCAGCTTCTCGATGTAGTTGAGAATGTGCTTGAAATGAAGACAGAGCCTGACAAGGATACAATGCTCACAGCTCTTCCCGTATTCCACGGCTTCGGCTTTGCACTGTGTATGCATGTTTCGATTTGTACAGGTATGGCACAGGCACTCTTCCCGCAGTTTGATGCCAAGATGTGCTCGGATGCCATCAAGAAATACGGCATTAACTATATTTTCGGTGTGCCTGATTTCTTTGAAAAGGTTTACAAGGCAGGATACCTTAAGGGTATTGACATGTCCAACATGAAGCTTATCGGCTCAGGTGGAGATGTTGTTCCTTATTCACTCACGGAAAAAATGGATAGACTCCTCAAGGACAACGGCGCAAAATGTCATTTCGTATCAGGCTACGGACTTACAGAGTGCGTAACTGTTTGCTCGTTCACGGATCCGAGAAGAGAGGCTCCGCAGGGCTGCATCGGTGTTCCTTGCTATAATATTCAGGCTATGACTGTTAAGCCCGGCACAACAGAAGAGGTTAAGGGCGAGGACGGTGAGCTTTGCATTTACGGTCCGACTCTTATGGAGGGCTACTATCACGATCCCGAGGAAACTGCAAAGGTTCTTGTAAAGCATGATGACGGCAAGGTATGGCTTCATACAGGTGACATGTGCTTCATTGAAGAGGCAACAGGTGACATCTACTACCGTCAGAGACTTAAGAGAGTATATAAAATCAGCGGTTATCTTGTATATCCTTCATTTATCGAGGAAGCATACAGAGCAATGGCAGAAATTTATGATTGCTGTGTAATCGGTACAGGCGATGAGGGTAATACTCAGCTTAAGCTTTTTGTTGTTAAGAATAGAAAGTATGCAGACGATAACGAGGATGAGCTTAAGAAGAAGATCATCGACTTTGGTGTGCAGAATCTTTCAAAGTGGTCTGTTCCGAAGAATATTGAATTTATCAACGAGCTTCCGAGAACAAAAATCGGCAAGGTTGACTTTAAGGTGCTTAAATAAATATTTTAACAGAAAAAGCTGTCACGACATGCATCGTGACAGCTTTATAATTTTTATAGGTGAGCCGGTATAAGCATTATTCCGCTCGGCAAAATATCAATCATTCCATAATTGCCGTCGCACACGGCACCGGGATTCATGTAGTGAATACTGTCCTTAAAATCGGTAAACTGATTATGTGTGTGACCGAAAAGGCAAATGTCAGCACATCTGCTTTTTGCCTCTCTCGTAATGTCCTCGAGTCCGTGCTTAACTCCAAACGGATGACCGTGAGTGAAGAACACTCTTTTACCGTTAATAATTTTTTCGATAAAGAGCGGATAGGTTGAATACCAATCACAGTTGCCGGTAACCCTTTCATATTTAAGGTTAGGATAAAGCGAAAGCACATTATCAAAATCATCCTCGCCGTCACCGAGAAAAATAAACAAATCAGCGGTATCCATTTGCATTTCAACAATACTAAGCAGTGTAGCGTAGGCTCTGTGAGAATCCGAAAGCACAACAATTCTCATTCATAAATCACCGTCCTTTTTCATAGATTATAACATAAAGGAGATGATTTATCAATGAATAATAAGTCCGCCGACAAGTCAAAGCTCGGCAAAGGAATAGATATAGAAGAAATGAAAAAGGCAGCACAGCAGGGTAAAATTGATGAGTTTATCAACAAAAACCTATCGGCAGAAGCGACGCAAAGGCTAAAAAGCGTGCTGTCGGATAAAGAAGCGACACAAAAGCTGCTTTCTACTCCTCAGGCAAAGGAGCTGCTAAAAAAATTTAAGGTGGAATAAAAATGGAAATTCCCGATAATCTTAACGAAATAGTTTCATCGCTTTCAACAGATGATATTGAAATGCTCAAGGGAGTAGCCGCCTCTATTTTGGGAGAGAGCGGCTCTGCTCCAAATACAAGTGCAAAATCAAGTAATGCTTCAAATCCACTCGCTCTTAATACCGACTCAATAGATTTTAATATGATTATGAAGGCAAAAACGATTTTTGACAAAATGAATAATACACCAAATAAAAATGCAGATTTGATTATGGCACTCAAGCCTCACTTAAGTCCTCAAATTCAAAACAGAGCCGACCAAGCAGTACGAATATTAAAGCTGTTTGAAATTTTGCCGCTGCTTAAGGAGTTGTTTTAATGGCAGTATTCTCTGACTATGAGATAAATGAGGCAAAAAGACGGGTGCGTGAAATGCAAAACAAGGCAAGCAGCTTTGTAGGTGATAATGAAAGCAGAGTGCAAAATCCGACAAAGGAGCATGCACAAAAGGCGGTAAGCACCGAGCCCGAAGAAAACGACAGCAAAGAGTCAAACGAAAAAGGCGACAGCTCTTTATTTATCATACTCGCACTGATTATGCTTTTGTCAAAGGAAAAGGCAGACAGCTCCCTTATAATTGCACTTTTATATTTGCTTTTGTAAAAAATCTATTATTTTATGGAAAATTTGCCAATAATATGTTATAGTGTATTTTATAATCGCTCTAAAGTATTGGAGGTTTAATTTTGGATTATATTGTAAAAAGCATCGCTGACGGAGTATCAATGATAAATGTACCTGTCGGCAGATTTAAAACAAATGAAATAGCTGTCAGGATAGCGCTTCCTATCAACGAGGATACCGCATCCGTAAACGCACTTGTTATCGGTATGCTCTCAAGAAAATGCAGGGATTATCCGGACATTAGCAGCTTTAATGTTAAGCTTGCCGCCCTTTACGGCGCTCAGGTAGAATCAACCGTTTCAAAGCTTGGTGAGTGTCAGGTGTTAACACTCGGTATGACATCTCTTGACGATAGATTTTCTTTAGACGGCGAAAGCATTTCACTTGAATGTGTAAGGCTTCTTATGTCACTGCTGTTTGAGCCTTGTCTTGATGAAAACGGATTTTTTGAAGAACAAAGCGTTGAGGCTGAAAAAAGAATCCTTATCCAAAAGCTTGAGGCTGAGGATAACGAAAAAAGAGTTTACGCCTTAAGAAGAGCCGAGGAGATAATGTTTGCAGGTGAGCCTTACGGTATAAATCGCTACGGCACCGTAGAGCAGATAAAGGCAATCACTTCAAAGGCTGCCACTGCCGCTTGGAAAAATATGCTTGAGACAGGCAAAATACTTGTTTCCGTTGTGGGCAATATCGACATTGAGCGCACGTCTGAGCTTGTGTCGGAGCATATCGGCAAAATCAGCAGAAGCTGTGTTGATATTCCGCCGTCGGTTTTTGTGCCGTCAAGCGATGAAGTTAAAACGCATACAGAAAGAATTGATGTTAAGCAGGGCAAGCTCGTTCTCGGCTTTAGAGTTAACATGAAGCCTGATGACGAAGATGCACCCGCAATGAGAACATTTTGCGATGTTTTCGGCGGCGGTCCTTATTCAAAGCTTTTTGCAAATGTAAGAGAAAAGCTTTCTCTTTGCTACTATTGCTCGGCTCGTTACACAAGGTTAAAAAGCTGCATTATGGTTCAGTGTGGCTGTAATGAGGAGAACATGGACAAGGCAGTCAGCGAAATTCTTGCACAGCTTGAGGAAATCAAAAACGGTAATTGTGACGAGGAGCTTGCATCGTCAAAGATGGGACTTAGGGATGCAATTCTTTCTGTTAATGACACACCGGAGCTTATCGAAAATTGGTATTCAACTCAAATCCTTGAGGATGAATTTAAAACTCCCGAGCAGAGTGTTGCCGAAGGCGAGGCAGTGACAAAGGAGCAAATTCAGCACTGCGCAGAGCTTTTGACACTCGACACGGTATATAAGCTTACTGCAAAGGAGGACGAGGAATGATGAGGGAAATCAAATCTCCTAAACTAAACGAAAGATATTATGAGATAGAGCATAAGTCCGGATTAAAGATATTTGTAATGCCAAAGGAAAATTATTCATCGGCGTATGCAGTATTCGGTACAAATTACGGCTCTATTGACACAAAATTTAAAAGGTCCGACAGTGACAGCTGGACTACCGTGCCGGAGGGTATAGCGCATTTCCTTGAGCATAAGCTTTTTGAAAGTGAGGACCTTGATGCATTTGCAAGATATGCAAAAACAGGTGCATCGGCTAATGCTTATACCTCGTTTGATAAGACCTGCTATCTGTTTCAGTGCAGTGATAATTTCGACGCTTCGCTTGAGATTTTGCTCGATTTTGTTACTCACCCTTATTTCACAAAGGAAACTGTTGAAAAGGAGCAGGGTATAATCGGTCAGGAAATCACAATGTACTACGATGTCCCCGGCTGGATGAGCACATTTAATCTACTCAGGCTGCTTTATCACAATCATCCTGTTAGAATTGATATTGCAGGCACAGTTGACTCTATTGCACAAATTACAGACAAGCTTCTTTACGATTGCTACAACACATTCTACAATTTGCACAATATGGTGCTTGCAGTAGTCGGTAATGTAACACCGCAGCAGGTGCTTGATGTCTGTGACAAAATGCTTGAGAAGGCACCCGAGCTTCAAATAGAGCGTTCATTTGACGACGAGCCACGCGACATTTGCGGCACATATTCCGAATACAATCTTGCTATGAGCATGCCTGTATTCTCATTTGGATATAAAGAGGAATGTGAAAAGCCGATTCAGGATATAAGGAAGATTATCGAGGTTAATATCCTGCTTGAAATTCTTGCAGGCAAAACCTCAAAGCTATATAACGATTTGTTTGAAAAGGGACTTATCAATTCAAGCTTTTCAAAGGAATACTTTATCGGCTACGGCTATGAGGCAGTTATGTTTGACGGCGAAAGCGTTGATCCGAGTGCAGTTTGCGACGCGATTAAGCAGGAGGTTAAAAGGCTTAAGGCGCACGGCATTACCGACGAGCAGTTCGAGGCGGTACGCCGTTTGATGTATGGCAGAGAGATTATGGAGTACAACGACATTGATTCACTTGCAAATGGATTTGTAAGCGCTCATTTCGGCGGCTATTCCATATTTGACTCTATTGAAATTTTTAAGTCGGTTACAAAAAAGGACATTGAAAGCAGACTTGAAAAAATGCTTGATGAAAGGTACAGTGCATTGTCAGTTGTTAAGGATAAGCACAAGGAAGAGTAAATGAGTAACTATACAAGAGTGTATTTTGAGGGCTTGGGCATTGATTTCGATTTGCCGTCGGTAGCCTTTTCAATCGGTAGCTACGATATTCATTGGTATGGCATTATAATCGCGTTCGGCTTTGCGCTTGCAGTGCTTTACGGCGGCAGAATGGCATATAAATGGAAGATGAGCCTTGACGGCATGACGGATGTTCTTCTTTGGGGAACGATTTTCGGCATAGTGTGTGCAAGGGCGTATTATGTAATATTTGAATGGTCGTATTATAAAGACCACCTTGCCGAAATTCCGCAGATATGGAATGGCGGCATTGCGATTTACGGTGGAATTATCGGCGCACTCATCGGTGCTTATATAGGATGCAGGGTTGGCAAGATTGATTTTAGGAACCTGCTCGACCTCGGTGCGCTCGGTCTTTTAATCGGACAAGGCATAGGCAGATGGGGTAACTTCTTTAACCAAGAGGCATTCGGTGTCAACACAACAACTGCTCCGTTTAGAATGTGGAGCCTGAAAATTCATGACACACTTGCCGCATCGGCAGATATGCTTGCCGCAAAGGGAATAGAGGTTGATCCGAGTCAGCCTGTTCATCCAACATTCCTTTATGAGAGCGTGTGGTGTATTCTCGGATTTTTCATTCTCAACTATGTTGTTCAAAAGAAGAGAACTTATAAGAGTGAGGTGTTTTTCCTTTACGGCGTATGGTACGGACTTGAAAGAATGGTTGTCGAGGGATTGAGAACCGACTCGCTTTATATCGGCAGCACAAATATCAGAGTCAGTCAGCTTTTATCGGCAGTAATCGTTGTCGCCTTTGCAGCTTGCCATATCATAAACAGTGTTAAGGCAAGAGCAGGCAAGCTGCCGAAAAGACTTCAAATAGTACCTGTTGCCGATACCGTGATAATTGATGACGATGAACAGGGAATTGAGATTGACGAAAAAGAAGCTGTTACAGCAGATGAAATAACGGAGGACAAGGAAAATGTCGCAGATAATTGATGGTAAGCTTGTTTCAAGGCAGGTCAAGGAAAGAGTAGCAGGTGAAGTGTCACAGCTTAAGGAAAAGGGTGTAACACCGGGACTTGCAGTTATTATTGTCGGTGAAGATCCTGCATCTCAGGTTTATGTCAGAAATAAGGAAAAGGCATGCGAGGAGGTCGGTTTTTACAGTGAAAAATTCGCTCTTCCTGCCGACACAACTCAAGAGGAGCTCAACGCTCTTATCATGGAACTTAATGAGCGTAAGGATATTAACGGTATTCTTTGTCAGCTTCCGCTTCCAAAGCATCTTGACGATAAGGAGGTTATCAATCTTATCGATCCAATCAAGGATGTCGATGCATTTCATCCTGTAAATGTAGGCGCAATCATGATCGGTGATTATAATTTTCTTCCTTGCACACCTGCAGGTGTGATGGAGCTTATTCATTCAACAGGCGTTGATGTTGCAGGCAAAAAGGCTGTCGTAATCGGCAGAAGCAATATTGTAGGCAAGCCAATGGCTATGCTTCTTCTCCACGAGAATGCGACGGTTGAAATTGCTCATTCTAAAACAGTTGATCTTTCATCGGTAGCAAGCAGTGCGGATATACTTGTTGCCGCTGTCGGAAGAGCAAGGTTTGTTACTCCCGACATGGTTAAGGACGGTGCCGTTGTTATTGATGTCGGTATGAACAGAGATGAAAATGGCAAGCTTTGCGGAGATGTTGATTATGAGGCAGTTAAGGAAAAATGCTCATATATCACTCCCGTGCCGGGCGGTGTAGGTCCTATGACAATAGCAATGCTCATGCAAAACACACTCACCGCTGCAAAAATTCAAAATGATATGATGTAACAAAAACACCCTTGGGCGTATTCCCAAGGGTGTAATTATTTATCCGAAAAAGAATAGTATAAGTATTGTGATTATTGCGACAGCACCAAGGCAGGCAAAAAATTTGATTGCTCTGTTAATGGCATCAAACATATTCGTAGGCATGATTTGAAACAGTGCATATTGAATCGGCTCCTTAACCTTGTTGCCGACAAGATTTTTAAATCTTAAATCGTATGTTTCAAAGCTTGAGTCCTTACGCAGCTCGATAATTCTGACTCCTCTGTCCTTGCCCGGACCGTAAACATGAAAGCCTGCACCCTGCGTATATCCAAGGTCGATACCGTCAACCTTGCCGTTAAAGGAGTTGTTGTGGTCGTGACCGAAGTAAACGCCGACTACATCACCCTTCTCCTTGAACGCCTCAAACTCACCGCTGTTTTCCTGAGGCTCGGCAGGGGACTCCTTCATAAATCCGCCCTTGTTAACCCTGTCCTGATTAAGCACATAGAATTTATTTGCGTGATTTCTAAAGCCTCTTACCGATTTTTTTGTACCCTTTTTAACCTCAATTAAAAGCTCAAATATTTCGCAAAGAGGTATATGCTGAATTACTATTGACGGAATTACCTTGCCGTACTCGTTTTCATATCTGTCACGAACACCTTTGTACCAATCAATTTGATTTTGATGCACACAGTCATAGCCGTAGTCAAGGCTTGTATTACTGTCGATGAGATATAAAAGAAAAGCAGGCTCGTCACCGTTTTTGATCTCGATAACATGATTTGCACAGCCGTCAATGTCCTTTGCGCTTTCACCGATGAAGCCGTCAAGCTCCTTATATATTTCAAATTGCTCGTCATTAGATAATCCAACCTGCCTGTCGTGATTACCAAAGCAAACAGTGAACGGAATATTTCTGTCTCTGACAGGTCTTGTCAATTCGGATAAAACTCTTTTAACCTCTTCTCTGTTACCCTTGAAGCTGCTTTTTTTCCAAATTTGGTCGCCGGAATAAACGACTAAATCGGGATTTTCCCTCTCAAGTGCGGCTGTAATCAGGTCGATAGTGTCAGGGCTGACTCTTTTACCCTCTTGAGTGTCTGCGATTTGCATTATCTTAAATGTGTCATTTTTAAAGCTTAACATAGATTATTGTCACCTCGCTAAAAAGATATTACCACATAATCACCTTGACTGCAACTTGAATTATGATTATAATAAGTATATTATTTGTTCCCGCCTGTAGCATAATGGCTAATGCATCAGATTCCGATTCTGAAGATTGCAGGTTCAAGTCCTGTCAGGCGGACCATTTTGTACGGGGTTTTCGGCGCTTGCGAGGAATTATGAAATATAAATATATTATTTGGGATTGGAACGGCACACTGCTTGACGATGTTCAAATCAGCATTGACGCCATGAACGAAATGCTTGAGCAAAGGGGATATTCGAAGCGTATAGATTATAGTCTTTACAGAGAAATCTTTTGCTTTCCCATAATTGAATACTACAATAAAATAGGCTTTGATTTTTCAAGGCATCCGTTTGACGGGCTTGCACAGCAGTTTATATCAAATTATTCGCCGAAGCAGTCAGACGCCGTTTTATATGACGACGCAAAAAAAGCACTTGTGCTTGCTGATGAGAGCGGCTTTTCGCAGGCTGTTATCTCTGTTTGCGAAAGGGAAAGGCTTTTCACGCAGATAAATCCCTTCGGTATTGAAGGCTATTTCACAAGTGTTTTAGGAACACAGGACAATTATGCAGTCAGCAAGATTGATCTTGCAAAGGGCTGGCTTGAAAGCAATGCGATTTCACCAAATGATGTTGTGTTTATCGGTGACACAAATCATGACTTTGAGGTGGCGCAGTCGGTTAGCTGTGATTGTGTTTTGGTTTCAAGAGGTCATCAGTCAAAGCAGGTGCTTAAAAAAACAGGTGCACGCATTTTTGACAATGTATTAAATGCGGTTTCATATTTAGCTTCTTTATAAAATAGCAATTTTATCGGTTGAGTTTTGAATACTATTGTGATAGAATAGCAGCATTGAAGATAAAACAGGAGAGAATTATGGTTAACTTAATACCGCTTCCAAAGGAATATAAAGCCCTTGACGGTTATTGCAAAATCAGCACAGACAGTAAAATTTCTTCACAAATTGATTTGCCGCTTGTTGCATCAATGCTTGATGATAACGGCGAAATCAAGGTGATTAAGGACGATAGTCTGCAAAAGGAGCAGTACACTCTTGATGTAAGCAAAAACGGTATTACCATTAAAGCGTCGTGCAACATCGGAGCATATTATGCCTTGCAGTCATTAAGGCAGCTGAGCAAGGTTGAGCTTGGCTCAAATAAGGTGGCGTGCTGTTCAATTAAGGATGAGCCTCGTTACAGCTGGAGAGGCTTGCAGCTCGATGTCAGCAGGCATTTCTTCAGTAAGGATGAAATAAAGCGTCTGCTTGACATGATGCACATGATGAAGCTAAATGTTTTTCATTGGCATCTTACAGATGATCAGGGCTGGAGAATTGAGATTAAAAAATACCCGCTTCTTACAGAAATCGGCTCTGTTCGTAATTGCACCCAGATTAACGGCTGGCGCTCAACCGATATTGTTCAGGGCGAGCATTCGGGCTACTACACTCAAGAGGACATTAAGGAAATTGTTGCATACGCAGCGAACAGGGGTATTTCCATTGTTCCGGAAATTGATTTTCCCGCTCACTGCGCTGCCGCAATCGCAGCATATCCGTGGCTTGCATGCCGTGAGATTGATTGCGAGGTCCCCGGTTATTTTGGCGGCATAATTCCCGAAAAGATTTATAATATCAAGGATTGGAACAGACCTATTTGCCTTGGCAATGACAGGGTAATTGAGTTTGTAAAGGATATTATCGACGAGGTTTGCGAGCTGTTTCCGATGCCGTATTATCACATCGGCGGTGACGAAACCGATAAGCGCGAATGGTCAAAATGCCCAAAATGTCAAAGGCGTATTGAGGAGAATAATCTCGGTAACACGGATAATCTTCAGGGTTGGTTTAATAATGAGCTTCTTGCTTATTTAAAGTCAAAGGGCAAGAGTATTATCGGCTGGAACGATATTTTGAGTGCAGGTAATCTTGATGATTCAATAGTTGTTCAGTATTGGACACCGCAGCGCGACAAAAAGGCTGAGGCTTATGCAAAAAACGGCGGAAGAATGATTCTTTCAAATCATCAGTCGTTCTATTTTGATATGACCTATGCACAGTATCCACTCAAGAATACATACAACTATAAGCCCGAAAGATTTCGAATTGCACCGTCAGGCAACATACTCGGTGTTGAGGGCGAGCTTTGGACCGAATGGATTGACGGCAAGGAAAAGCTTGAGCTTAACACATATCCGAGAATGCAGGCGCTTGCCGATAACGCATGGTCAAGCGGTGAGAAAAATCTTCATGATTTCTATGCTCGACTTAAGGACTTTAAGCCGTTTTTTGATTATTTCGGAATAGGATATGCCGTTGATAAGGTTGCAAGGGCGAGCAATCCTGTTTTAAGAATAATAAATAATAAGAAATTTTATGTCGGCGATACTCATGCTGAGGTAAAGCTGAATAATAAATTAAAATCACAAGGAGAAAAATAAAGTGAAATTTGCAGATTTTCCACAATCGGTAATTGACGAAAATGTCGATTACACAGTCAAAGAGATTACAAATGTAATCAAAAAGTACGGCCCGAGAGAGTCAGGTAATGAAAATTGCCTTGCTGCCGAAAAGCACATCAAAAAAGAGATGGACACCTATTGCGACGAAACACGATTTGAGTCGTACAAGATGGCACCAAAGGCTTTCCTGCATTGGACAAAGCTTGTTTCTGCCGCTATCTTCCTTGCAGTTACAGTAAGTGCCGCACTCGTATTCACAAGCGTAATTACATTCTTCACAGCACAGTGCATCGTTGGCGGTGTTGTATTTGTAGGTCTTTTCATTACGGTAATGGAATTCCTCATGTACAAGCAGTTTATGGATGTCTTCTATAAAAAGGTTGAGGGCCATAACCTTCTCGGCGTAAGAAAGCCGAGAGGCGAGGTTAAGAGAAGAATTATCATCAGCGGTCATATCGACGCTGCTTATGAGTGGAGACATATTCTCTACGGTAAGAAGGTTCCTCTTATGACAATTTGCATGGGAGGTACAATCGGCGGTGCAATTATTTCGTTTGTGCTTTCAATAGTTGCAATTATTGCTAATTTCGTTAACATGGGTGCATTCGGCAGCTTTATGTGCGATTACAGCTTCTATTTCCATTTCTTTACCGCACTTATGATGGTAACACTTTTCCTTTTCGTAGATTTTAAAACTATCTCACCGGGCGCTAACGACAATCTTACAGGTACCTATGCTGCTGCATGTGCACTTCGTATGCTTGACATGGCAGGTGTTGATTTTGAAAACACAGAGGTTTGTGCTATGATTACAGACGGTGAGGAGGCAGGCCTTCGCGGTTGTAAGCAGTGGGCAAAGGACCATTATGACGAGTACATGAACAGCGGTGTTGAAACAGCTATTCTTTGCGTTGACACACTTACAGACCTTGAATACCTCAATGTTTATAACAGAGATATGACAGGTACGGTTAAGCACAATCAAAAGTTCAGTCAGCTTGTTATGGATTCTGCTAAGGAAGCAGGTCACGACGACCTTAAGTTTGCCAATGTATTCTTTGGCTCATCGGATGCCGCTGCATTCACACAGGCAGGCATCACTGCAACATGCCTTGCAGCTATGGATCCGTCTCCGGCAGATTATTATCATAACAGACGCGATAGCTACGACAGACTTGTTCCCGAAGCAATCAAAACAGGCTATGAGGTTATACTTTCGACAATATTTAATTTCGACGAAAACGGACTCGGCTGATATTTGCTTGACACAATTATAAACAAGTGATAAAATAATCTCGTATCAAGCATACAAATCTATATTATTGAGAGGTAATAATAATGAAAAAAGTATTAAGCTTATTCTTATCATTAGTTATGCTTTTCTCTTGCCTTGCAGGAGTTCAGCTTACTGCTCATGCCGAGACAGACTACAAGGGATTGTCTTCTGAAGTGTATTTAAACACAGGCTGGAGCGGCGTAATTACTAAAACAGAAACAGAAGACTATCATTGGTATCATATCAATATTCCGAGTGATGGTAAGTTCACTTTAAAGGTGCTTTCTCATAAGAGTTACACAGAGTATTCACTTTACAATTATGATCTGACCGATTGTATTATTGATGATATCTGCTACGGCAGTGTTGTTGAACCAACAACAGAAACAAACGTATGCATACTCAGCGCAGGCGACTACTATCTTAAATTCTACGGAGCAACCGGTGATTATCAGTATTGTGCAGAATTTGAATCATATAATGCAAACGACTTTGGTGCTGACACATATTTAAGCCCGTTAGATTTGCCGCAAAATTATCTTGTTACAGGTGCATTGACAGAGACTGATGATGTTGATTGGTACAGAATTTACGTTCCTGCAACCGGAACATATCAGTTTAAGCTTACAGGATATAAGAATTATTCCGATCTTGACTTTTACAATAGCGATTTATCAAAAACAATATATGAGCGTAATGTTTATGCTTCTGAAACAGAGCCGAAAGTCAGCGTAGAAACTAAGTCACTAAGTCCCGGTACCTACTATATTAAAATGACCGGAGATTACGGTAAGTACACATTTTCATGGAGTGTTCTTACGCCTGAAAACTGTACACATGATTTCTCGTCAAAAAAGGTTAGCGCAACCTGTGTTTCAAATGGTTACACAACCTATACATGTAAGCTTTGCGGTCTTACATATAATGACAATTTTACTCCGAACTCAAGTCATATAACATCATCGACAACCGTTTATCCAACATATTTTGCAGGTGGATATACCCTTCATACATGTAAGGTTTGCGGTGCTTCTTATACTGATTCATACACAAGTAAGATTTCTGTTTACCAGTCGTCAATCTATTCTATAAAGGGCGGCAAAAAGAAGATTGCTCTTAGCATAAGTATGCCTTATGGTATCAATGGTGTACAGATTCAGTACTCAACAAGCAAGAAATTCAAAAAGAAGACAACAAAGAGCCTCAAAACAGCAAAATCTACTAAGACTATTTCAAAGCTTAAGGCAAAGAAAAAGTATTATGTTAGAGTTAGAAGCTATGTTGTAGTAAATGGTAAGAAGGCTTACTCATCATGGTCACCTGTTAAAAGCGTTAAGACAAAATAAATTAGATTGTTTCTGATAAAAAGAATAATCGTACAAAATTATAAGCCTCACAGGATTCTAATCCTGTGAGGCTTTGTTCTATATTTCAATGCTTTCGAATGGATGAATTCCCAGCGAGTTAAGATATTGCTTCATTTCATTATACACATCAAGCTCTCTTAACGAGTCGGGATAGTGTGCATCAAATCCAATAATAACATCGTTACCAACCTCAGCTGCAATTTCCCAAAATCGTCTGTCGGGATAATTTCTGCGGTCGGTATAGCCGTATTTGTTGAACTCAATAGGATAGCCAAGCTTTTTAATCTCCCTGCAGAAATAAGTCATTCTATCCTTGTATATTGAGTCAGGTCCCTTGTATTTGATTAAATCAGGGTGAGCAATGTATGCGAATTTACCTGTTTTAAGTCCGTCGAGTGCCTGAGCGATATATTTATCGAGATGCTTTTTTTGAATTGTCGCCGAGCCGCAGTAGTGAGCCGAAGCCTCGTACTCGTTGTCTGTAAAATGCTGACCTAAGATGAGATAGTCGTAATCAAACTGATTAAGATAATCAATAATTCTATCAAACAGCTTTGGCAAATATTCAAGCTCGAAGCCAAGCTTAATATCAATTTTATCCTTGTATTTTTCCTGTAAATGCCTGATTGATTTTACATAATCGTCAGTATCCTTTAGCAGCATTCTAAAGCCCGATTCATGTCCGTCGTCAAAAATCATCGGCGAATGGTCGGAAAATCCAAGCACCTTGAAGCCGGACTCGATTGCCGCGATAACATAGTCCTCGTCTGTCCCGACAGCATGACGGCATCTGCTTGTATGTGTGTGGTAATTATATAAGCTCATTAAATGCACCGAATTATTTAATTAAAATATTTGCGTTTTGAACTAATAGCTCAATAGCCTCTCTGCCGCAACGCTTCACAATTTCATTCACTCCCGCCTGATAGCTTGGAGCGCGTGACGAAAGATTATGACAATCAGAGCCGAGCAGATGTATTCTGCCTGATTCAAGATACTTGAAAAGCTTCTTTCTAATGCTTCTGCCGGAGCCTGCAAACGAATCAACATTTGCCTGAATAAGACAACCCATGTCAATGTATTCATCAATCAAATCAACATCGTTCATAAGTGAAGGGTATCTCTCTACATGCGCAAGTATAGGCTTAATTCCGTAGTCGCAGTATAGATTTCGCAGTCTGTTATAGGTGCTTTCCGAAAAGCGACATGAAAACGAATGCTCAATAAGCGCATAATCGGAGTTGCCGATTTTTAACGCATCAAGATTACTGTTAGAAAAAATATAATCGCTGATGTAAACCTCTGCGGCGGGAATAAGCACGGGACTGTCCTGAGGTAACGCCTGCATAAGCTCATTAAAAGCTCTGTCCCTTTTAGCAATAAAGTCGTTTAGCGAAATTGAGTCGGAATAGTAGTGAGGAGTAAGGATGATAGCCCTTGCACCCTGCTTCTTAAGCCTATCAATCATTTCAAGGCTTGTTTGAACATCAGGCGCACCGTCATCAAGTGCCGGAAGTATGTGGCAATGTGTTTCAACAAGATTATCAATAATCATATTTCAACCTCGCTACTGCCTTTTGTTATTTGCGCCGTAAGGCTCATACTTGCTGTATTTATTGTATTTGAAGTAATTGTTACTGCCATTATATCCGTATCCGTATCCGTAACCGCCGTAACTCGACCTGTAATAGCTTCTTCCGCTCTTGCTTTCAACAAAATTAACAACAAATCCGAGTATCTTTGCGTCAATAAATTCAAGTGATGAAAGTGTCCTTTGAAGCTCGGGATGAGTCGATTGATTTGACCTAACAACAATCACAACACCGTCTGATTCTCTAATTAAAGGAAGAGCGTCTGATACAAGGTTTATCGGCGGAGTGTCAATAATAATGTAGTCAAAATCCCTGCTGATTTCATTGATGAATTCCATCATGTAATCACTGCCGAGAAGCTCTGCAGGATTAGGAGGTACAGAGCCGGAGCACAGCACGGAAAGGTTTTCATACTGTGTTTGATGTATTATTTCAAACAAATCCGTTTTGCCCTTGCCTGTAATCGTTGAGCTGAGATAATTTGTAAGTCCCGGCGAATTCGGCAGGGAAAAGTATTGGTGGATTTTCGGCTTTCTTAAGTCACCGTCAATAAGAAGAACTCGCTGGTCAGCCTGCGAAATTGTAACGGCAAGGTTGACCGTTGTGGTTGTTTTACCCTCGTTTGGAAGCGATGACGAAACAACAATAAACTTACAGCCCTTTTTCATTGCGGAGAACATAATGTTTGCTCTTATAGTCTTATACGCTTCTTCAATACGGAATTTAAGGTCCGACTTAATAGGCGCGTTGTCGAGCAAAAGTCTTGATGAGGCAACTTGAGGATCAACGCCGTTCTTTTTCTGCTTAGCCATTAGTTGTCCTCCTTTTTGCCGTTCTTTTGTGTGATAGTTTTTATCTCAAAATCGGGGATTGTACCGAGCACGGGGATGTCATACCTCTCCGAAAGCTCTTCGCTTGACTTTATTCTGACATCAAGCATATCCTTCAAGATAAGGATTGCGGCAGCAATTATTGCACCGCCGATGAATCCGATAGTGCACTTCTTAAAATATCCGAGATTTTCATAAGATGTCGGCTTTAAAGCCATATCTTCAACAGAAGCGTTAACGAGTCCGCTGTTTGTCTTGCTCATTGCTTCGGGAACGGAGCTCTCAAGCTGATGTGCAATTTGATACGACATTTCCGGATCGGTGGTTGTGACGGTAAATTTGAAGAGTGCAGTGTCCTCAATACTTACAATACTGATTGCACCCTTTATTTGCGAAGCGGTGTATGCCGTGCCGAGTCTGTCGTTAAGCTCATCGGCAACCTTCATATTAAACTCGTTTGTTTTGAAAAGCTCAATATAGGTCGGCATCATGTTCATTGCGTAATTCATTTTGCTTGTATTGCTGATTTGATGCTGCGGAGTTAGCTGCTGAGTTCCCGAAAGCTCCTGATTAGTGTCAACAGCATAAGCCAAAAACTCAACCGTTGATGAATAAGTCAGTGTTGTGAAGCTCGAGGTGTAAACATACCCAAGCATAACTCCTATTATTCCGAAAATAACAAGCACCTTCCATTTTTTTAGAAGTAGCCTTAAAATTCTCTCAATGTTTGTGTCTATATTCATTACATTCTCCTATACAAAAAGACCACAGTTATATTTCTTAATATAAAGTTATAATACTTTATAATCTATTTTTTGTCAATGTGTAATTATTCTATTGACATATCAAAATAAATAAGGGATAATATTCTTGTTAAAATCAGGAAAGAGGTTTTGCTATGGCAGATATAAAATCGGTTATGCCCCTTTGGGGACCTTATTCAAAAAAATACATGGGCATTTCAAGAATAGTTGAGGAAATGTCCGAAATCGGTGCAAGATACGATTTTACCATTCATCCAACTCTGTGGAACAGCTCAACCCCTGTTCCCAATGTTACCGTTCCGTCAGGCTATCATCTTTGGAATTGTAAAAACGACTATTCCTACTATTCTTACAGATACGAGCTTATGTGGAAGGATCAGGTTTATGCCGATGTTTCTTTTTCAAAAATTGATGAGGATTCAGTGCTTATGAGATGTGAGTATTTCAATAATACTGCGCTTTCTCAAAACTGTCTGCTCAATGTTTTTGCATCTCTCGAGTTTTCGCATCCGACATATTGCAAGCTTCATACTCCTAAAAAATGTGTTGTTAAGACTGCTAATGATTATGAGGAATTTACCTATGCCGTGCCTCGTCCGTGGGATAATGAAAACCCCGACGGTATGTTCAAGGGAATGTTTGCCGATGAGCATTTTTATCTCGGCAAGGGACTTGGCGACAGATGCGAAAACTATCATGTCCATTTCTTAAACCTTAAGCCGTTCGGCTGTGAAAAGGGCGACAGAGTATCGTACAAAATCAGTGCCGACGGATTTGAAAATCCCGTTATCGCATTGAGATATAGGACCGTAACGGACGGTGACGCTTTTTTTGAAATGAACGGCGAAACAATCACACTGCCCGAAATGAAGGAGCTTGGATTTGCTTATCTACCTTACAAAAGCGACATTACTCTTGAAAGCCTTGGCGCAGCAGGTGTTGAGCTTGATTTTCTTGCTGTTATCGAGCAACAGGATAAGTCGGAGCTTTATACGCAAACGGTTGATCATCCTTTCATGCCGGAAACAGAAACTCAAATTCTTGAAAACGGTCACAGGACAAGGCTTACATATAACGGTGTTAATAAACCGTTTTATATCCTTACAAACAACAGGAACACGAGAGAAAGAGAGCTTCCGACAGGTTGCCTTGAGGATGCGCTTATCAACCGTCTTTCAAACGGCGATCACACCTATGACGATTTGCAGGAAACCTTCTCCGGCTCATTTTTGAGAAAGAACAGTGATAAAGGTTATTTTCACAACTCGATTATCAAGTCGATTTTTGTAGATGCAAAAAGTTCACACACAGAGTATGTTGTACTGTCGCAAAAAGAAATTGAGCCTATGACCGATGCCGAATATGAGGCAATATATAACAAAGCAAGGTCAGGCAATGTTGTTACGCAGTACAATGAGGCGGGCAAAAAATACAGCCTTTCAACAGAGATTCTCAAATCAACTCTGCTTACAAATGCGGTTTATCCTGTTTTCAGGCACGGAGAAAATGTAATCCATCACGCTCCGGGCAAGAGGTGGGACAGCTTCTACACATGGGACAGCGGCTTTATCGGAATGGGACTTCTTGAGTCATCACCCGAGCTTTGTCTTTACGCGCTTGATATGTATTTGTGTGACGAAAGCAATAAGGATTTTGCATTTTTGCTTCACGGTTCACTTGTTCCGACACAGTTTCCGGAATATCTTGAGCTTCTTAAAAGGACTAACGACAAGGAAAAGCTGTCATTCCTTTATGACAAGGCAAAGATTTACTACGAATTTTTGAGAGGCAGAAATCACGGCTCAACCGTTGCAAAGTTCAACAACGGCTTGCTCACAACCTACGATTATTGGTACTCTCACTGCGGTATGGACGATTATCCTGCTCAGGTTGAAATGATGGCAAGGTATGCTCAAAAATATACATGTCCCTGCCTTTCAACCGCACAGATTATCAGAGCAGGCAAGATAATGAGGATGATTGCCGATTCTCTGGGCAGAACAGACGATATTAAGGTTTACGATGCCGATATTGAGTATTCAACACGCGCGTTAAACGAGCTTGCATGGGATGAGGAAAGCGGTTATTTCGGATATACTCTTTATGACGAAAACGGCAATGTTACAGGCATCATGAGAACGCAGGACGGCGAAAATTGGAACAAGGGTATGGACGGCGTTTATCCTCTTGTTGCAGGTGCAGTAAGCGGTGAGCGCAAGCAACGCCTTATCGACCATATTAAAAATCCAAATGAAATGTGGTCAAGAGCAGGTATTTCCGCCGTTGATATGAGCGCATCATATTACTTTGATGACGGCTATTGGAACGGTAATGTCTGGATGAGCCACCAGTGGTTTATCTGGAAAACGATGCTTGATAACGGCGAAGCCGATTTTGCCTTTGATATTGCAGAGCGTGCGCTTGATATGTGGAAGGAGGAAACCGATTTCACATACAACACATACGAGTGCTTCGGTATTGCAACAAGAAGAGGCGGCTGGTTCCATAACTTCGGCGGTCTTTCGGCTCCAATCTGTATTTGGGCAAATTGCTATTACAAGCCTCAAACCGTTACAACAGGCTTTGATATTTGGACCAATTATCAAAAAACTACCGACACAAGTGCAGAGATTTCGTTCAAATATTACGGCGATAATGATAGATACACAATGATTGTTACTCTTTCGGACAGCAAGGAATATGTCGCTTTTCTTGACGGTAAAGAGATAGAATATAATGAGAGAAATAAAGGCTCGCTCGAGTTTACATTTGATGGTGATGTTAAGTCAGGCGTGCTTGAAATAAGGGGAAAATAATTATGGCAAACAAGGTTTACGGCAGTAATAATGAGCCGCTCAAAATTCAGTTTATTACCGACACTCACTATTACTCAAGAAAAATCGGTACACAGGGTAAGGCTTACGAAAAGGCAGAGTCAAAATCACAAAAGGTAATCAAGGACAGCGACCTTGTTATCAAGGCAGGCTTTGATATGCTTCTTGCCGATAAGTCAACAGACATTATTGTCCTTTCCGGTGACACGACAAGAGACGGCGAGCTTGAATCTCATAAGGAATTTATAGAGATGCTTCGCGATTTGAAGAAAAAGGGCAAAAGAGTATATGTTATTACCGCTACACACGATTATCGCAGCGGCGGTGTAGCACCCGGCTATGACGGAGACAATGAAATTCGTGTTCCTGCTGTTGAGGATAGGCATGACCTTTGGGATATGTACTATGAGTTCGGTCCTAATGAGGCAATCGCTACTCATCCTCATTCAATGAGCTATGTTGTTCAGCTTGCAGACGGTTACAGGCTTTTTGCTCTTAACGACGACTATAACTACAATGAAGAGGCAGGCGGCTCAGGCTATTCAGAGGATTGCATGAAATGGATTTTCGAGCAGCTTGAGGATGCAAAGAAAAACGATCAGTTTGTAATTGCAATGACTCATCACCCGATGATTTCGCCGTCACCGTTTTATTCAATTATCGGCAGTGGCGACATGCAGCGTAATCATGAAACTACAAGAGAGATGTTTGCTGACGCAGGTCTTCAGGTTATGCTTACCGGTCACACTCATGTACATAACATCGGTTATATCACAACCGAAAAGGGTAACAGGTTTTACGATATAGCTGCAGGTTCTATGATTGGTTGCCCTCCTGTAATGCGTAATATAATTCTTGATCCTAAAAACAACAAGGTTGAGGTTGACACTATCACAATTAAGGATGTACCGGGGCTTGACACAAAGGGCAAGCCGTTTGACGAGTACATGAAGGACTTTTTCTTCGGCATGATTGCCGAGGTTATTTGGGCAATGGGCAATGACATTGACCACCTTGCAGAAATGACTCCTTCATTCTCGATTCCGGGCGAAAAGGTAAAGAAAATCGGTTGGCTTATTAAGCCTATCGGCAAGTGGCTTAACAAGCTTACATTCAAAAAGGTTTGGAGACTTTGCAAAAAGGAGTGCGGACTTAAAAAGGCTGACATTGCCGATATTGCAGACAATAAGGTCGTTGACTTTATTCTTGAGCTCGTACAAAATCTTTATTGCGGTGACTCACAGTACACTCCGGATACAAGAGAGTATAAGCTTACATGCGGTCTTCTCAACATTATCGATTCGCTTCTTGACACAATTCATTTCAGCATCGGCAAGGTGCTTAAGGGTGCAACAAGTGTAAGAGGACTCGTTGAGCCTCTCCTTTGGAAGAATTGTGAGTTTAAGGATTCAGATGCAGTGCTTCCGCTTTATCCGCTTTACGACGATGAAAATCCTGCTCCTAAGGCAGAGGAAAAAGCACCGTTTGTCGATCCTGTAAAGAAGAGCAAAAAAGGTCCTTTGGTGCTTGCAATTATTGTTCTTATCGTTATTTTGTTGCTTGCGATTGTTTTAGGTATAGTTGCTCTTGTAGTATGGGCAGTTGTCGCAATTATTCACGCAATAGGCGGTACTGCAGCAATCGGATTATTGTTTAGTTAATGAAAAATAAATAAAACTTGCATTATTTGTAAAATGCTGATATACTGTTGTGGTAATCACATTATATTTAAGGAGAACTTATTATGGCAGAAAAGAAAAAAATCAGTCTCGGCGGCATCGACGGCGCAGCTGAGGAAAAGGGCTCACTTGTAAAAACAATATGGCAGCTTGTTAAGTTTCTCGTTGTTTCGGGACTTGTAACAATCATTCAGCTTGTTCTTGCAAATGTGCTTCCGCTTATCTTTGACAGCGTAACAGCTACTCTTCCTGTATTCTTACAGGGCATCTTTAAGCCGGATGTAATCTTTGATGCATCAACTGCAAAGGGCGCTGAGCAGATGGCAAAATATGTAGTTGGCGGCGTGGTAACATGGGGTTATTTGCTCCCATTCTTCCTTTCAAACCTTATTGCTAACATCTATGGCTTCTATCAAAACAAAAAGACAACATTTAAGTCAGATGCACCTTGGTACAATTTCGCAATTTACATTGTACTTATGATTGCACTTATCCTCTTCTCAACATGGTTCCAGGGTTGGTTAGTAGGTGTAATCGCAAAGGCTCCGTGGGCATGGTTAAATTCACTTGCAAGAACAATAGCAGGTCTTGCAGCAGGATTTATTCAGATGGTAGTTCTCTTCCCGATGGAGAAGTTCGTACTTCTCAAGGAGAAGAAGAAGGAAGAAGAATAATTTTATAATAAATCAACTAATAATCGGGAAGGTTATTGCCTTCCCGATTATTTTGCGTACAGTCACATCTGTCTCTTATACACATCTGACGCTGCCGACGAAGGCTTAGGTG
>CAMGDK010000010.1 GCA_946042285.1 uncultured Clostridia bacterium
TGTCAAGGTTAACGGCAAGACAAAGAAGGTATATTCCTCATGGTCAAAGGTTAAGACTGTAAAAACTAAATGAATACGGCAATAGGAGAGCTTTGTGCTCTCCTTTTTGCTTTTATGACAATAATTCCTTGTTTTCTGTCTTGTTTTTATGATATAATACATGCGGTGAAATTTATGTCAGAAGAGCTTGAAAATCTAACAGGTATAATTGAAGATATAAAATATTGCAACGAGTCAAACGGATATGCAATAGTTGAGATTGCTGCTGACGGCGATTATGAAATCGTTGTCGGCACGCTTGGCAGTGTCGTTATCGGAGAAGAAATTGTCTTTCAGGGCGAATGGGTTATGCATCCAACGTTTGGAAGGCAGTTTAAGGCGGCGCGTCTTCAAAGGTCAATGCCTGCCGATGCCGCAGGTATGCTTCGCTTTTTGTCCGGCGGTATAGTAAAGGGTGTTAGGGAGGCTACTGCTTCAAAAATTGTTGATATGTTCGGCTCGGATACATTCAATGTTATAGAGAATGAGCCTGAGCGCCTTGCTCAGATTAAGGGTATCAGCAAGAAAAAGGCTCTTGAAATCAGCAGAGATTTCAAAATGCAGTTTGCCGCAAGGGATATTATGAACGGACTTGCAGAGCTTGGACTTAATCAGCAGGAGGCTTTTCAGGCATATAATCTTTATCAGTCCTATGCTCTTGATATTATCAAGGAAAATCCCTATGCGTTTGTAGCAGAGAATACAGGATTTACATTTGAGCGTGCAGACGAGATTGCCATGAATATGGATGAACCGCCTTCGTTTGATTACAGGAGTCAGGCAGGTGTTGTTTATGTTGTTAGGTACAATCTTAATAACGGTCACACATGCTTGCCCAGAAGCAGTGTCATCAAGCCTGCACGGGCGCTGCTTGATTGCTCGGAGGATGAGGCTGAGATTGCAATAGATAACGCTATTGAGGCGAAGCAGCTTGTACAAATTGATATTAACGGCAAGGATTTTTTATTTTTGCCGGAAATCTACACAGCGGAATTGTCTATTGCCGAGAGATTACAGGTGATGCTTAATTTTCCGCCTGCAAAAAATGAAATATCCGCCTCGGAGATTTATGCATTTGAAAGCGAAAACGGTATCACCTTTGATGAAAAGCAACGGCAGGCTATCGAAATTGCGGTTAATAAGGGTATTCTTATACTTACCGGCGGTCCCGGCACAGGTAAAACAACAACGGTTAAAGGCATCATTACACTTATGAAAAACAGAGGACTTGATGTAGCATTAACCGCTCCGACAGGCAGGGCAGCCAAGCGTATGAGTGAGCTTACGGGATACGAGGCGAAGACGATACACAGACTGCTTGAGGTTGAATACAGGGAGGGAAGCGTCGAGCCGACATTTACACATAATTTGAGAAATCCTCTTGATTGCGATGCAGTAATAGTTGACGAGCTTTCTATGGTTGATGTTACGCTTTTTTCAGCGCTTCTTGATGCTTTGCCGCTTTCGTGCCGTCTTATTATGGTTGGTGACAAGGATCAGCTTCCGCCGGTCGGCGCAGGCAATGTGTTGGCAGACTTGATTAAAAGCGGACTTTTCGGTGTTGTCAGCCTTGATAAGATTTTCCGTCAGGCTATGGAAAGCAAGATTGTGTCAAATGCTCACAGAGTCGTTAAGGGTGAAATGCCCTTGCTTGATAATGCAGACCCCGACAGTGATTTCTTTTTGCTTAACGAGGATTCCAGATTTAACGCTCCGAAAAAGATTGTAAATCTTGTAACAAGGCGTATTCCCGTAGGGTATGGCTTTGATCCTCTTAAAGAAATTCAGGTGCTTTGCCCGAGCAGAAAGGGTGACACCGGAACGGAAAATCTCAATGCTCTTCTTCAGGAGAAGCTTAATCCGTATTCACCCGATAAAAAGCAAATTAAGTATAAGGGATATACCTTGCGCGAGGGCGACAAGGTAATGCAGATAAAGAATAACTATGATGTGCCATGGTTTAAAGGTGATGAAAGCGGCACAGGCGTTTTTAACGGCGATATAGGTATTTTAACCAGAATAGACAGAGCATCGGACATTATCAATGTCCTTTACGACGACAGGGAGGCTATGTATAGCTTCAACAATATCGGTGAGCTTGAGCTTGCTTATGCCATGACAGTGCATAAAAGTCAGGGTAGTGAGTTTGAAGCAGTTGTGCTTCCTGTTATAGGTACACCGCCGAAGCTTGCATATAGAAATTTATTTTACACTGCGGTTACAAGAGCAAAGGATTTGCTCGTCGTTGTCGGTAACGAGGCATCTGTTAGGGCTATGGTCGATAACGACAAAAAAAGCAGGCGATACAGTGCACTTGTTTACTTTTTATCTGTTGACAATAACGAAGATTTAAAGTAACATAATCATATTGATATTTTTTATAGGGATGTTTCTATGTTTGGATATGATTTAGGTATAGATTTAGGCACCTCATCAGTTGTGATTTCTGTTGTAGGTAAAGGCGTTGTGTTAGATGAGCCGGCTTATGTTGCCTATGATACAGAAAGTGAAAAGCTGCTTTATGCAGGTAAAAGAGCGTATCATTTGCAGGGCAGGGAGCCGAGCGGTGTTCAGGTAATACAGCCGATTACATCAGGAGCAGTCAGCAATTATTCGCTCGCTCAACAAATGGTTGAGTATTTTATGAATAAGGTATTAAAAAAGAATGTTTTTAAGCCGAGGGTTGTTGCCGCAATACCGTCAGGCAGTACAGATGTTGAAAACAGGACTCTCATTTCCGTTTTGATTTCGGCAGGCGCTCGCTCTGTTTGCTTGATTGAGGAGTCGCTTTGCTCTGCACTTGGATCGGGTGTTGATCCACTCAATCCGAGCGGTGTATTTGTAATTAACTCAGGTGCAGGCACAACGGATATGGCAGTTGTCAGTCAAGGCTCAATGAGTCAAAGTGAGCTTGTTAAGATCGGCGGCAACGATTTTGATGATGCCATTATTAAATATCTTAAGGATAAGCACGGTCTTCTTGTAGGCTTGCGTACTGCCGAGGAAATAAAGAAAAATATCGGCTGTGCCGTTAAGCGCGAGCATGATGTTTCCATGCAGGCAAAGGGTAGGAATACATTATCAGGCTTGCCTAAGGTTGTTGAAATTACAGGCAACGAGATTTGCGAGGCTCTTTCTCCGTTGCTTAATGAAATAACATCTGTTGCAAAGGCTATGTTTGAAAGAACATCGCCGCAGCTCGTTGCAGATATTACAAACTCAAGCCTTCTTTTAACGGGTGGCTCTGCACAGCTTTACGGATTTGACAGGCTTATTGCAGATGCACTCGGTCTTGAGGTTACAGTACCGGTAAGGCCAAACCATTGTGCATCCAAGGGATGCGAGGTCGCACTTAAAAAGCTTCATATTCTCGATCAGTACGGCTACTCGTTCAAGACTAAGGAAGAGGTTAGAATAAGATAATTTTTAATAATTCAGGAGGTGTACTGTGGATAGATTTTCAAAGCTGAATCCAAGGGTAAGCCTCCTGTTTTTTGCAATAATTATAGTTGTCAGCCTTGCTTTGTTTAATCCGATATATTTGCTTGTCAGCCTTATGGCTGCATTTTTGTACAGCGTTAAGCTTAACGGCAAATCAGCCGTCAAATCGTTGGTTTTATTTGTAATACCCGTGATATTGTTTACAGGTGTGTTTAATATGATTTTCACATCGTACGGTGATACGGTGTTATTCAATGTGTTTAAAAAGGATTTTACACTTGAAGGCTTTTTTTACGGAGTGTGTACAGGCTTATCGCTCGGCTGCCTAATAATGTGGATTTCATGCTATTCCTCAGTGATGACAACGGACAGGCTGTTGTCGGCTTTTTCAAGGATTGCACCTGATATTTCTCTTACGCTTTCGATGATATTAGCGTTTTTACCGAGATTAAAAAAGAATGCATTAGAGATAAACGATGCAAGATTTTTATACGACAGTGAAAAAAATAAACTCAAAAAAAGCTTAAATAGCTTTTCTGCACTTGTTTCACTAACGCTTGAGGAAAGCATTGAACTTGCCGAGTCTATGAAGGCGAGAGGATTTAATAAAAACAGAAAAGCATATAGCAGATATGCCTTTACTGTCAAAGATGCACTGATAATGCTTTTGATGATTGTGTTGACGGTATCCGCAATTGCATTTAAAATATCGGGTAAAGCCGAATTTATTTTTGAGCCTAAAATCTATATGGTCGATTTTTCGCCATTAGGCTGTTTTATTTATGCAACGCTTTGCTTTTTACCGCTTATTATTGATGCTACGGAGGATTTGAAATGGCTTTACATAAAATCGAAAACTTAAGCTTTTCATACGCTCTGTCACAAGATAAGGCATTAAGCAATATCAGCCTTGAGATTGAAAAGGGCGAATTTGTTTTGTTAATGGGCAAAAGCGGCAGTGGCAAATCAACTCTTTTGCGTATGATTAAAGAGGAGCTTGCACCTGCGGGAGAAATGAACGGCACAATTGAGTGCAATGCCGCTAATATCGGCTATACTGTTCAAAATCCCGATAATTCTTTTGTTTCCGGTGTTGTCGGGAATGAGCTTGCGTTTGCGCTTGAGAATAAAGCCTATGATAGCAAGCTAACCGCCGTTAAAATCGGTGAAATAGCTTCATACTTTAATTTGAAGCTTGATGATGATATTGATAAAATGTCAGGCGGTGAAAGAGCATTGACCGCTATTGCGGCGGCAATGGTCGATAATGCTGATTTGCTTTTACTTGATGAACCGTTTTCACAACTCGATCCTAAGGCTGTTTGCGATACTGCTTCAATGCTTTCAAGGCTTAATAAGGAGCTTGGGGTTACAATAATAATATCTTCACATTCATCAAACGAGATTATTCCATTTGCCGACAGAATTGTTGTTCTTGAAAACGGCAGGATAATGTGTGACGATACGATTGAAAATGCCGTTAAGAAAAATGAGCTTCTACCGTATTTTCCGCCTATTACACAGTTGTTTAAGGAAAGACCTCTCACCGTTGATGTTGCACAGAAATATGCAGAGTCATTAACTGAAAGACCGATGACGGAATTAATCAATACCGAAGCTACTGTGGATTTGAAAAACATAACCTTTGCATACGGTAAAAAGGAAAAGGATATTCTTGCAAGCCTGAATTATTCTGCATACAAGGGTAAAATCAATGCAATAATCGGCTCAAACGGCAGCGGTAAAACAACGCTTTTAAAGCTGATTGCAGGTATAAGCAAGGCATACAGCGGTAAGGTTAAGCTAAAGGGTAAGCCTTGCTATATGCCTCAAAATGTTAAATATCTTTTCACAAAGGATACCGTTAAGGAGGAAATAAGCGAGGATACGGCAATGCAGCTCGGTATTGAGGATTGTCTTGACAGCCACCCTTATGATATTAGCGGCGGTCAGGCGCAGATGTTAGCTCTTGGAATGATGCTTGAGCAGAATGCCGATATTATTCTGCTTGACGAGCCTGCAAAGGCACTCGATTACTCGTTGAAAAAGCAGCTTGCAGATATTCTTCGTAATCTCTGTGATGATGGCAAAACTGTAATTATTGTGTCGCATGATCTTGATTTTCTCGGTGAGTTTGCCGATTATGTATCTTTTTTGTCAGACGGGCGTATTACATTAACTGATACTGCAAGAAATGTGTTCTCGTCTCTTGATTTTTATACAACGCAAATACGAAGGGCAACAAAGGGTACTTTAAATTCTGCAGTCTCATCAAAGGATGTTATAGTATGAAAAAGGTTGTAACTCCTGCAGTTATGGTTATAACGCTTTTGGGAGTAATAATATGGCAGCTTTTCAGCAGTACAACAAGCTATTATCTTGTCAGCGTAGCTATATTGATTTTGTCAATGCTGCCGTTTTTGATAAGCTTTGAAAGAAGCGACAAGTCAGCATCGGAGCTTGCAATTCTTGCCGGAATAACAGCACTTGCAGTTGCGGGAAGAGCAGTCTTTTATCTTGTGCCGCAGGTTAAGCCTATTGCGGCAGTGGTGGCAGTCGGCGGCGTTTGTCTTGGTGCAAAAAAAGGATATATCATAGGCTGCTTTTCCATGTTTATATCTAATTTTATTTTCGGTCAGGGGGCATGGACTCCCTTTCAAATGGTCGGCATGGGACTTGTCGGGTTGATATTCGCAGCTGTATTTAACAAAATAAAATGCAACAGGATTTCACTTTGTATTGTTGGATTTCTTTCTGTTTTCATTGTGTATGGATTTATAGTTGACACCTCGTCCGTGTTGTTTTTGAGTACGGATTTAGATGTGAAATCGGCGCTTGCAGTGTATTTGAGCGGATTGCCGTTTAATTTGACATTCGCAGCTTCTACTGCTGTTTTCCTGTTTGTGTTTGGTGAACAGCTTGTGAAAAAGATAAATAGGATTACTATTAAATACGGGATTGATAATTATGGATAATAAAATTGTTGATAAGATTTGCAATACTGCATTTACTCTTTCCGTAATCGGTGTGTGTATAGTGGGAATATGTCCTGCATTTGCATGCATGCCGATTGCTGTTGATATTGTGCTAAGGCAGAAGGGAATAGCGCTTGAGGGCTTAAATTTAAGCAAAATGAAAAAGGCGCGATTTATGTCTGTTGTATCACTTGTAATGTTTGCAATAGATTTGGTAATTGCATATAAGTTTTTAGCTAATTGATATTGCTAATTATTTAAATTTGTGCTAATATTTGCTTGTTGACATTTTTTAGGAGGATAATATATGAAGCCTGTAATTACAGATACAATTAAGTACATAGGTGTTGATGACAGGGATATTGACCTTTTTGAAAGTCAGTACATTGTTCCAAACGGTATTTCATACAACTCTTATGTAATTATTGATGAAAAAATTGCTGTCATGGATTCAGTAGATAAAAGAAAGGCAAAGGAATGGCTTAATAACCTTAAGGCAGAGCTTAACGGTAAAGCTCCCGATTATCTTGTTATTCAGCATCTTGAGCCGGACCATTCAGGCAGTGTTAAGATGTTTTGTGACGAATATCCAAATGCCGTAATTGTTTGCTCTGCAAAGGCAAAGGCAATGATGCCGCAGTTTTTTGATGTTCAAAATAATGTTGAAGCTAAAGCGGAGGGCGACACACTTGAGCTTGGCAGTCATACATTAACATTCGTTATGGCGCCGATGGTTCATTGGCCTGAGGTTATGGTTACTTATGAAAGCAGCGAGAGAGTTCTTTTCTCTGCAGATGCATTCGGTAAATTCGGTGCGCTTGATGCAGATGAGGGCTGGTCGTGCGAGGCAAGAAGATATTACTTTAATATCGTCGGCAAGTACGGCGCTCCCGTTAAAGCTCTTTTAGGTAAAGCAGCAGGTCTTGATATTGCTTGTATTTGTCCGCTTCACGGTCCTATTCTTACAGATACAATTCCCGATGTTCTTAAGCTTTACACAACATGGTCAGCTTATGAGCCTGAGGATCAGGGCGTGTTTATTGCTTATGCTTCAATCCACGGTAATACTGCACAGGCTGCCGAGATGATTAAGGAAATGCTTGAGAAAAAGGGTTGCCCGAGAGTTGCAATTGCAGACCTTTCAAGAGACGATATTGCAGAGTGTGTTGAGGACGGCTTCAGGCACAGCACTCTTCTTTGCATGGCTTCAAGCTATGACGGCGGCGTGTTTGCACCGATGAGCGATTATATCCACCATTTACAGAGTAAGGCATTCCAAAACAGAAAGGTTGCATTTGTTGAAAACGGTTCGTGGGCTCCGTCTGCCGCAAGAGCAATGAAGGCTGAATTTGAGCAAATGAAGAATATTACATTCGTCGGTGATGTTGTTACGATTAAGACAACCTTAAACGACGATACCGTTGCTCAGCTTGACGCACTTGCAGAAGCAATTAAAGAAGGATAACACATAATGATTAAGAGCTACTGTTCGATTGAATGGTAGTTCTTTTTTTCGATGTCAATTGTAATTTGAAATAAACATTTTTGTTGCATGCCGTTAAGGTATATGATAAAATTAAGTTACTTAATGCAAAGGGGTTTAAGATATGCTGAAGTCATCACTGATTGCCAAAACAGATGCAAAGGCAAACGATACTCAAATTGTAAAAGCAGATAATTTAAGAATAACCTTTCTTACCTCTCGACTCATAAGGGTTGAGTGTGGCAGCGATTTTACCGATCTTGCAAGCAAGACAGTGCTTTACAGACGGTTTGAAGCAGGTGAAATGACTGTGAAAAATGAGTCATCCTGCGTAAGCGTTGAAACTAAGGATGTTGTTTTTACAATCAAAAAGGGTGTGCCTTACAGCGTTTTCTTCAAAAAAGAAAACAAGACCGAAATCTTATCAAAACAGAAAAATCTTAAAGGTACAAGAAGAACTCTTGATAATACATTCGGTGCAGTGCCGCTTGATGACGGACTTATCACTCGCGGCGGTGCATATCTTCTTGATGACAGTAAAACCATTCTTCTTGACGAAAACGGAAGATTTGTCAAAAGAACGGGTAACACAAAGGATTATTATGTGTTCGCTTACGGCAATGATTACAGAAATGCCATCAATGCTTTTTATAAAATAAGTGGTTATGCTCCTTTAATACCGCGTTACGCTCTCGGTGTTTGGTGGAGCAGATACCATGCATATACTCAGCAGGAATATCTTGATTTAATGGATCGCTTTAAGGCGGAGAATATTCCTATTACGGTTGCAACCGTTGATATGGATTGGCACTATGTAAGAGATATTAAGCAGAAGTTCGGTGTCGATTATGGTGGATGGACAGGATATAGCTGGGACAAGGAGCTTTTTCCGGATTATAAAGCTTTCCTAAAAAAGCTTAAGGACGATAATCACCATGTTACGCTTAATCTTCATCCGGCAGACGGTGTGCATTGCTATGAGGATATGTACAGTGATATGGCAAAGGCTGTCGGTATTGATTCAAATTCAAAGGAGAGGGTGCCTTTTAAGTGCGGCTCGGATGAGCATTGGAATGCATATTTTGATGTTCTTCATAAGCCTTACGAAAAGGAAGGCGTTGATTTTTGGTGGATTGATTGGCAGCAGGGTAAAAAGAGCGATGTTGACGGTCTTGATCCGCTTGAGGCACTCAATCATTATCATTTTCTTGACAATGCAGAGGATGGCAGAATGCCGTTGATTCTCTCTCGATATGCAGGCTTAGGCTCACACAGGTATCCTTTAGGTTTTTCGGGTGATACGGCAATCAGCTGGAAGGTGCTTGATTTTCAACCGTACTTTACAATAAATGCTGCAAATGCTGCTTACACATGGTGGAGTCATGACATCGGCGGTCATTTTTTTGGTTATCGCGATGACGATTTGTATTTGCGTTGGATACAGTTCGGAGTGTTCTCACCGATTATGAGGCTTCATTCAACTGCAAAGGATTTCCTCGGAAAAGAACCGTGGAAATACAGAGCAGATGTGCGTTATTATGCTACTCAGTGGCTTCGCTTCAGGCATAGACTGATTCCTTATATTTTCACAATGAATTATCGTACTCACGAGGACGGAATCGCACTTTGCGAGCCTATGTACTACTCTTATCCTGACAGGGAAGAGGCTTACAGCGTACCTAATCAATACATGTTTGGCAGCGAGCTTATGATTGCCCCTATTACAACACCGCAGATTAAAGAGCTTCAATCAGGTGCAGTTAAGGCTTGGCTTCCTGAAGGTAGGTGGACAGATGTTGCCACAAATCAGTCTTACAAAAGCGAGGGCTATGTAACCCTGTTTAGAGATATTAACTCTATTCCGATTCTTGCAAGAGAAGGAGCAATTATCCCTCTGGCAGATTGTGTGGATAATAGGGTTGACAACCCTGAAAATCTTACAATCCTTGCATATTCGGGTAACGGTAGCTTTGATTTGATTGAGGATAATTCGAGGACGGATTATGCAGAGCATAAAGCTGTAACAAGGCTTGAAATGACTTATGAAAACGAAGCTCTTACATTTAAGGTAAATGCGGTTGAGGGTGACAGAGATGTTGTTCCTAACAAGAGAAATTACAGAATACTTGTAAAGGATTTAACGGTTGACGCAAAGCCTTTAGAAATTATTTTTGACAACGCTTCAATTTCAAAATCACATTCCTTCACGGTTGAAAATGCAAAGAGAATTACAAAGGAGCCGATACAGGATTTTATTATCAATGTATTTTCTCGTTGGCAGGAAACTACTAATAAAAAGGATTTGTATTATAAGGATTTTATGAATATTACAGATGAGGGACAGCTTAGAGTAGCTCTCAACAGTACAAAGCTTCCAAAGCAGATAAGGCTTGCTCTTGAGGAGTATTTGAAGAGAGTTTAGGAGATAGAAATGAAATATAATTTTTCAAACGATAATTATAAGAATTTCAGTAAGTACGCTGAGAATACATTAGTTCCACGCTCGTATTTCATCCCGTTCTCGTCACTTGAAGCGCTGAATTCAACCGATATAAGAAATGAGCGCTATTCGTCGGATAGGGTTGAATGCCTTTCAGGCGAATGGGATTTTGCCTATTACGATAATTGCAAGGATCTTCCTAATGATTTTGACACGGATACTGTCAATTTCGATAAGGTGCAACTTCCGTCAACATGGCAGCATACAGGATATGAGAAGCCGTACTATCTGAATTCCCGTTATCCGTTTAAGCCTCATCCTCCGTACATTCCGGAGGATTGTTCGGCAGGTGTTTACAGAAGATTTATTGAAATAGATGATGTCGGCTTGAGCTATACCATTTCATTTTTAGGCGTAGCAGGCAGCCTTGAGCTTTACTGTAACGGCAAATATGTCGGTTATAGCGAGGGCAGTCACAATACTGCATGCTTTGAGCTGAACGAATACATCGTTAAGGGCGTCAACGAAATTGTTGTGCTCAATCATAAATGGTGCAACGGTACTTATCTTGAATGTCAGGATATGTTTAGGTGCAACGGTATATTCCGTGATGTACTGCTCTATAAATCCGGTAATAACTCAATCTATGATTTTGAGGTGAAAGCCTCATGCATCAATGATAGCGAAGACAGCAGGTATTCGCTTAAAATAATACCATCGTTAAAGCTTACCGATGATTGTGCGCTAACTGCGTTTTTATATGACGACGAAGAGCTTGTCGCATCATGCTCCGTCAACCAATCGCCAAGCGAGCTTCAAATTGTTGATTTGGGTACACTTTCCGTTAAGCAGTGGTCGGCAGAATGTCCTTATTTATACGACCTTGTGCTTGTTTTGTCAAAAGGTGAGGAAACGATTGAGGTTGTCAGACGACCGATCGGCTTTAAGAATATAGAAATTTGCAAAAACAGGTTTTTGTTTAACGGTAAGCCAATAAAGCTTTTAGGCGTGAATCACCACGATACAAATTCAAAAACAGGCTATGTGTTGACTATCGAAGAAATGGAGAGGGATGTCAGTATAGTTAAGCAGTATAACGCCAACTGTATTCGTACATCTCACTATCCGCCCGATCCTGCTTTTCTTGATTTATGTGATGAGTACGGCATATATGTTGTTGATGAAGCTGATATAGAAACTCACGGCTGCGAAACGGAGCTTCACAGACCGGGTGCCTGCTCTCAAAACGCTGATTGGCAGGGACATTATTGGGACAGAGTGTATCGCATGTATCAGCGCGACAAAAATCACCCGAGCATTACAATGTGGTCACTCGGTAACGAATCACACGGCTATAAGAATCAAGATTATTGCTACAACGAGCTTAAAAGGCTTACTTCTATTCCAATACATTATGAGGGCGTTTGCAGAACAAGAAGATGGTCGTATGATGTGCTGTCACATATGTACGCTTTCCCAAGTATTTGCGAAAAGATTGCAAGGGGCAAAGGTCTCCCTGCAAAGTATTATAAAAAGCCGTTTTATCTTTGTGAATATGCTCACGCTATGGGAGTAGGTGCAGGCGACCTTGAACGCTATGTAAAATGCTTTTACAGCTCAGACATTATGCTTGGCGGCTGTATATGGGAATTTGTTGATCATGCTATTTATCATTCCGAGGGTAAATATGAATATACATACGGCGGTGACCACGGCGAAGAAAAGCACGACAGTAATTTCTGTGTAGATGGACTCTTCTATCCTGACAGAACGCCTCATTCGGGCGCATTGCAAATGAAGGCGTGTTACAGACCTTTAAGAGCAAGGTGCTTAACCGATAAAAAATACAGCTTTTTTAATCACAGGTATTTTGAGAACTGTGATTTTACCGTAAAGTATAAGCATCTTGCAAACGGCGAGATTAAAATATCCGGTAGCTTTGACATTAGTGTACCGCCGCAAGAGAGCGTTGCCGTCGATATTAAGGAAATCAGCGTGAACAGTGATTACCATAATGTTGTAATTTTTGAATATTACGACAACGATTTTCTTGTAGCAGCAGAACAAATAGAGCTTTCAAGGGGCAGGCTTGCCGCACCGAATGTAAGCAGCGGCAAAATCAGTGCGCACAACAGTGAGCATAAGGTGTTTATTGATTTTGATAAGGGCTCAATGATTTTTGATAAAAAGAGCGGATTTATCGAGTCGTATATCTATAATTCAACAGAGTTTATAAATCAAAGCCCGCTTGCCGATTATAAAGGCTTTGGCTTACAGATTTACAGGGCTCCGCTTGATAACGACATGAACTTAAATGCTTTATGGAAAAAGCTTGGCTTGCATGTGCTTTCAAATACCTGCCTTAGCAGTAAGGTTGATATTAAAGACGACAGGGTTGTTATTTACTCTGTAATTGCAGCTCAAACTCCTAAGCTGATTAGATCCGCATGCGTTAAGGCAAAATATACAGTGTATGCCAACGGCGAAATAATAGCGGATTACAAATTCTCCGGTGGATTTAAAATAAAGCATTTGCCAAGGCTCGGAATCCAGCTTGAAATGCCTAAATCATTCGATAATGTTAAGTATTACGGCTTAGGTAATCAGGTTAATTATCCTGATTTCAGGGAGCATGCTTACACAGGTGTTTATGAAGCAAGGGTGTCAGAGCTCAGAGAAGATTATATTAAGCCGCAGGAAAGTGCAGTAAGATGCGATGTAAGATATGCCGAGATTACAAACGATAACGGCATCGGACTTCGTTTTGAAGCAATCGAAAAGCCGTTTGCGCTTTCTGTTAATCATTACACACCGCAGCAGTGCGCAAAGGCTATGCACAGGGAAGACCTTGTCGATATGGACACAACCTGCATTAACCTTGACTGTGATATTATGGGTGCAGGCTCAAATTCATGCGGTCCTCCTCCGTCAAGTGAATATATGATTGGCAGGCTTAAGGGCAAGGAGCTTTCTTTATTTATAAAACCGATAGGTGATTAAATGTTTTCAATAGGAACAGATATTGTAAAAATTGACAGAATTGAAAAAAGTATTCAAAGTGAAAGCTTTTTAAATAAGGTTTTCACGTTTAAGGAGCGAGAGCATTGCAAGAATGCTGAAAGCTTTGCAGGTTTATTTGCCGCAAAGGAAGCATATTTTAAGGCGCTCGGGACAGGTATTCAAATGCCAATGTGTAAAGTGGAAATACTTTATAACGAAAAAGGTAAGCCTTATTTTAAAGGTGTAGAAAATTCGGATGTTTCAATTTCTCACGATGGCGATTATGCTGTCGCGTCTGTAATTTTATGGTAGGTGTAATATGAGGATACTTACAGCAAAGCAAATTAAAAAGGTAGAGGAGAACGCATTTAACAGCGGTTATTCGGAAGCACAGTTGATGAAAAGTGCCGGTACTGCTTGCTTTAACAGGATTATCAAGCTTATCGGCGATTTACCGAAAAGCAGTAAAATTGCAGTCGCCTGCGGTAACGGAAAGAACGCAGGTGACGGATTTGTAATCGCAAATTTGCTGAAAAATTCAGGCTATGTTGCAGAAATAATACTTGCCGATAAAGAGCCTGAAATCACGGAGCCCTTGCAGTATTATCAGGAAGCATTGGCAAACGATGTAAAGTGCTATAACTTTATAGATGTTGTTCTTGACCATGATGTAATAATTGATTGTCTTTTCGGTATAGGCTTTCACGGAGCACCGAGACCGCCGTTTGACAGTGTGTTTGAAATGATAAATAATTCAAATGCTACCGTAATCAGTATAGATACTCCGTCAGGTACAAATGCAACAGACGGCTCTGTTGAATCAGCAGTACGCGCCGATTATACAATAGCTGTTTCAACACTGAAATTTGCCCATGTTCTGCCTCCGTCAAACGAGTATTGCGGTAAAGTTTCAACCGTAAATATCGGTATTCCCGAGGAATGCTATAATGGTGTCGGTAAATCTCCGTTTGTACAAACTATTACAAAAACTGATGTTAAAAGCATTCTGCCCAAGCGCAGCAAAAATTCTCACAAGGGTAGCTTTGGCAGACAGCTTAATGTTTGCGGCTCATATCTAATGCCCGGTGCGGCGGTGATGTGTGCACAGGCGTCGTTAAAATCAGGCGTGGGCTTGCTTAAATGTGCATTTCCAAAGTCCATTTATTCCGTTATGACATCTCACCTTGTTCAGCCGTTATTTAAGCCTTTGTGTGAAAACGAGGAAAAAACTCTGTCAATGGGTGCTTTAACCGATATATTAGAGGAGTTAAAATGGGCTGACAGTGTTGTAATCGGATGCGGACTCGGCAACAACGACGATGTTCAGGTTATTACTGATCAAGTCATAAAAACAAGCGAAAAACCGATTATTCTCGATGCTGATGGCATAAATGCAGTGGCACCCTTCATAGATATATTGAGGGACAAAAAAGCACCAATCGTTGTCACTCCTCATCCTGCTGAAATGGCAAGGCTTATAGGTGAAAGCACGCAGTATGTTCAGCAAAACAGAATTGAAACGGCAAAGGCGTTTTCATCGGAATACGATGTCATCACTGTTTTAAAAGGAGCAAACACCGTTGTAACCGACGGTGAAAGCGTGTATGTCAATGTTAACGGAAATCCCGGCATGGCAATGGGCGGATGCGGTGATATGCTTAGCGGTATGATAGGCTCACTGATTGCACAGGGTATAAATGCGTTTGATGCCGCAAAATGTGCAGTTTATATTCATGGATTTTGCGGTGATGTTGCAGCAAGTGAGCTTTCGCAAAGAGGAATGACTGTAAACGATATGATTTCCGTTTTAGGTGCTGTTATGTCCGATTTTGAATAACAGGGCTGATATTTTTGAAAAGACTAATTCCTTTTTTACTCATTATTCCCGTTTTGATAACAGGATGTAAAATTAAATCATATACCCCTGAGCTGCCGGTTGTGTTTAAGCAAAGCGCAACTGTAAGCTCAGGGGATTTTTCTTTTGAATGCGAAATTTGCTGTGATGAGTCGAGCTGTGTAGTAAATATATTGTCAACAAAGGCTCAAGGTCTTTGCTATAAGTACGACGGCAAAGCATTGCTGTTTAAATATGATGATTTTGAATATTCCATTGAAGCCGATAGCTCACTTCAGGGTAATACCGCTGTAATAATGTACGAATTATGTAGGTATATATCGACTGATGAGGAGATAAATGTCAAAAGAATTGAAGACGGCTACAAGTATGAGGGAGAGATAGATTTTGGATATTTTATCCTTATTCAAAACGAAGACAATACTTTGCGGTCGTTGTCATTCAGAAACAGTGATTATATAGTGAACTTCAAATAAAAAAGCAGTCAGACAAACGCCTGACTGCATAAAGTGTAAGCTTTTATTTTAGTTTTTAAGGCTGTGTAACGGAGCGGGGATTTTACCGCCTCTGTTAATAAACTGTGCAGGTGATTTTGTATTTACTCTCATTACAGGACCGCTTCCGAGAAGACCGCCGAATTCAAGCTCGTCACCAACATTTTTGTTAATGGCAGGGATAACTCTTACTGCCGTTGTCTTATTGTTAACCATACCGATAGCTGCCTCATCTGCAATAATACCGCTGATAACATCGGCAGATGTGTCACCGGGAATAACAATCATATCAAGACCGACAGAGCATACTGCCGTCATAGCCTCAAGCTTTTCAATTGTGAGCGCACCGCTTCTTGCCGCATCAATCATTCCTGCATCCTCTGAAACAGGGATAAATGCACCGGAAAGACCGCCGACGCTCGACGAAGCCATAACGCCGCCTTTTTTAACTGCGTCGTTGAGCATTGCAAGACAAGCAGTAGTACCTGCACCACCGCACTGCTCAAGACCGATTTCCTCAAGAATGTGAGCAACAGAGTCACCCACTGCAGGAGTAGGAGCGAGTGAAAGGTCAACAATACCAAAAGGAACGCCAAGTCTTCTTGATGCCTCAACGCCGACAAGCTGTCCCATTCTTGTAATCTTAAAGGCAGTCTTTTTGATAAGCTCTGCAACCTCGTTAATTGAGTATTCGGGATGCTTTGAAACGGCACTTCTTACAACTCCGGGACCGGATACGCCGACATTGATAACGCAATCCGGCTCCGATACACCGTGAAAGGCACCTGCCATAAACGGATTGTCCTCGGGAGCATTGCAGAAAACAACAAGCTTTCCTGCAGCGATACAATCCCTGTCAGCAGTAAGCTCTGCCGCCTTTTTAATCTGCTTACCCATAATTCCCACTGCATCCATGTTGATGCCTGCTTTAGTTGAACCGATGTTTACGGATGAGCAAATATGCTCTGTTCTTGCAAGAGCCTCGGGAATTGAGTTGATAAGCTCAAGGTCGCCTGCCGAAAATCCCTTTTGAACAAGTGCACTGTAACCGCCGATAAAGTTTACGCCGATGGTTTGTGCCGCTCTTTCAAGCGCAAGCGCATATTTTACGGGATCGCCACCGCTGATGCCTGCCATAATAGCAATAGGTGTAACGCTGACTCTTTTATTGATAATCGGAATACCGTATTCCTTTTCTATTTGCTCACCTGTTGAAACAAGGTGCTCAGCCTTTGTGCAAATCTTGTCATAAATCTTTTGACACGATTTATCAATATCGGTATCGGCACAATCAAGAAGCGAAATACCCATTGTCGTTGTACGAATGTCAAGGCATTCGTCCTGTATCATTCTTATTGTTTCAAGAATATCGTTTGTATTGATCAAGGAACTACCTCCTTATATTCTGTGCATCGAGTTGAAAATGTCCTCGTGCATAGCGTGAATAGAAAGAGCATTTTCTTCACCGTAAGCAGCAAGCTTGTCTGCTAATGTGGTGAATTCAACATTGCATTTTGAAATATCAACAAGCATAATCATGCAAAACATTTCATCAAGTACAGTTTGAGAAACCTCTGTAACATTAACATCGTGCTCGGCACAAATACCTGATACCTTCGCAAGAATACCGACAGTATCCTTGCCTACAACAGTAACGACAGCCTTCATAACATAAGTCCTCCGAAAATATAGCCAAACGGCATGTAAAATCAAAAGGGAATAGAGTCCCTCTCGTTAGTTAATGATTATAACAAAACAGTAATCTTTTTTCAATCACTAAATTACACAAACATATTTAATTTTTGGTTTGTGTTTTTGCTGTGTTTGTGTTACAATGTATTGAAATGTAATTTAAAGGATATGCGTGAGCGGAGGTGAACGGCTTTGAACGGTAGAAGGGTTGATATGCATACTCATAGCTCGCACAGCTTTGACGGCAATCATTCGTGCTTTATGCTTTGCGACTCTGCAATCAGCATGGGCGCAGAAGCGTTGGCAATAACGGATCACTGTGATATTGACGGAAAAGACCTTGATATTGATGCTTTTTGCAGAGCTCAAATCAGTGAAATTGATGAATGTAAGCAAAGATACAGCGGTAAGCTTGATGTTTTGGCAGGCGTTGAAATCGGTCAGAGCATTTATCGCAGAGAACAAACAGTAAAACTGTTATCGGAGTATGATTACGATTTTGTTCTTGGTTCTCTCCACAACCTTGAAGACAGGGAGGATTTCTATTTTCTTGATTATTCGAAGCTTGATGTTAAAGGCGTGTTGAATGATTATTTCGGTGACTTGCTTAAGGTTGTCGATTTCGGTTGCTTCGACTCTCTCGCTCATTTAACATATCCCATGCGATATATCTCCGATGCAGGTATCGCTGTTGATTTGGCAGAGTTTTCATCTGTGATCGATGAAATATTAAGCTTGCTTGCCGAAAAGGAAAAGGCTCTTGAAATAAACACATCAGGTCTGTTTTTAAGTATGAAAAGCACATTGCCCGATGTGTCAATAGTTAAAAGATTTAAGGAGCTTGGAGGTAAATATATAACGCTCGGCTCCGATTCGCATTATGCACAAAAGCTTTATAAAGGCATTGAACAGGGTGCAGATGTTGCAAAATCGGCAGGCTTTGAATATGTGACAGTATATAGAAATCGTGAGCCGGAGCTTGCAAAAATATAGATATTAAGGTGGTAGTAATATGGATAAGCTTTTAGAGCTTGTTGAGAAAAATCCAAGACTTTCTAACAAGGAGCTTGGAGTTATGCTCGGTTTAACGGAGCAGGAAACAGAGGAAAGAATCAGAAAATATGAACAGGACGGAACGATAAAGGGTTACAGAGCCTTGATTGACAAGGAAAAGGCAAATGACGAAACGGTTTCCGCCTTGATTGAAATTAAGGTTCAGCCGAAATTCAGTCATGGCTTTGACGAGCTGGCAAATACTATTGCTCAGCTTGACGAGGTCGAGAGCATATTCTTAATGAGCGGCGGATATGATTTGTGCTGCACTGTTTCGGATAAAACATTTCAAGAGGTAGCAATGTTTGTTGCAAACAGGCTTTCACCCATGGAGGGAGTTGTTTCAACAGCTACACATTTTATCCTTAAAAGATATAAAGAAAAAGGCATTGTTCTTCAAGGTGAATCAAAGGATGACAGGGGGACCATTTCATTTTGATAAACTACAATGATTTTTTGAACCCTGCAGTCGTAAAAATTAAGCCGAGCGGAATAAGAAAGTTTTTCTCTATTGCCGAGGAAATGGATAATGTAATATCTCTCGGTGTAGGTGAGCCTGATTTTCTTACCCCTTGGCACATTAGGCGAAAGGGTATTGCTTCGCTTGAAAAAGGATCAACAAGATATACCGCAAACGCAGGTCTTGCTGATTTAAGGCAGGAAATCGCGGCATACTATTCTCGCAGACATCATCTCGAGTACAATCCCAAGGACGAAATAATGGTGACTGTCGGTGGCTCCGAGGGTATTGATGTATGTATAAGATCACTAATATCTCCGGGTGACGAGGTGCTTGTTGTCGAGCCGTCGTTTGTTTGCTATAAGCCTATTATAGAAACCTGCGGTGGCGTTGCAGTTCCGGTTGTTACAAGTGCCGAATACAGCTTCAGGGTTAGACCTCAGGAGCTTGAGGCTGCAATAACGGATAAAACAAAAATGCTCATTCTTCCTTATCCTAACAACCCGACAGGTGCTGTTATGAGAAAGGATGACCTTACTGCCATTGCAAGCACGATTATTGAACATAATTTGCTTGTTTTGTCGGATGAGATATATTGCGAGTTAACCTACGGCGATCAGCGTCATTGCTCTATTGCAAGCATTACGGGCATGAAGGAGAGAACTATAATCATTAACGGCTTCTCCAAAACATATTCGATGACCGGATGGCGTCTCGGCTATGCTCTCGGACCGGAGCCTGTAATAAAGCAAATGACAAAGCTTCATCAGTATGCAATAATGTCGGCGCCGACAACATCGCAGTATGCGGCAATCGAAGCACTTAAAAACGGTGACGACGATATTCAAAAAATGCTTGAGGATTATGACATGAGAAGACGATTTACCGTCAACGCATTTAGGGAGATAGGTCTTGACTGCTTTGAGCCTGAGGGTGCGTTTTATGTATTTCCGTGTATCAAATCAACAGGATTAAGCTCTGAAGAATTTTGCGAAAGACTGATTATGAGTAAGCGTGTTGCTGTTGTGCCGGGTAATGCTTTCGGTGATTGCGGTGAGGGCTTTATTCGTGCTTCTTATTGCTATTCTATTGATAACATCAAAGAAGCGGTACGCAGAATAGGGGAGTTTGTTAAGGAATTAGGAGAAGAGGATGGAAATAAAGGTTAATGCCTATGCAAAAATAAATCTTATGCTTGATATCGTCAACAGAAGAACAGACGGTTATCACGACTTGTTTATGATAATGCAAAGCATAGGATTATATGATACAGTTACCGTGTCGGATGATAAATCCAAGAAAATTACTATTACATGTAATATTGACGGTATTCCACTGAACGAAAAAAATATTGCCTATAAGGCGGCAGAGGCATTTTTTAAGGCAACAAAAAAGAAAAACAAAGGAATTAAAATTGATATTGTAAAAAGAATTCCTCACGCAGCAGGACTTGCAGGAGGAAGCGCCGACGGTGCCGCAGTTCTTGTCGCACTTAATGAGCTGTATGGCACCAAGCTTACTAACGACGAGCTTTGCGATATAGGTGTTAAAATCGGTGCCGATGTGCCGTTTTGCATAAAGGGCGGAACGCTTCTTGCTCAAGGTATAGGTGATGTGTTAAGTAAGGTTAAGCCTTTGAGGAAGTGCTTTATTCTCATAGCAAAGCCCGATTGCGGAGTTAATACCGGAGCGGCTTATGGCAAATTTGATGAGTGCGGCAAAAGTCATACTCCGGACAAGCTTGGTATGCTTTGTGCCGTTCAAGGCAGAGAGCTTGCCGACATTGCCTCAAGAATGGAAAATGTTTTTGAGCAGTTTATTGATGTGCCTAACAAGGTTGATATTAAACATGTTATGAGGGAGCACGGTGCGCTCGGTGTATGCATGAGTGGAAGCGGTCCAACCGTTTTTGGTATATTTGATGATAAGGAAAAGGCTGTATCTGCGTCGGCAGAGCTGAAGCCTTATGCCAAGGATATTGAGATAACCATACCGGTATCAAAGGGTTGCAAAATAGTTAAATAACGAAAGGAAAGCTTTATGAAAACATACGAACAGGTTGACGAATATATGCAGAGAATTGGGCTCAAATATATTAAAGGCTCAAATGAATTTATCACAGGTCTTGCAGTAAGGACGGACAAAAATTACGCCATGAAAATTGCCGAGGAGCTTAATTCGAGAGCAAACAGGCAAAACGACAGCAACATGGTTTTTTATAAAATGAAGAACGAAAGCCTTGTTGCATCAATTTATATTTCAGCAGCATTTGACGGCGGTTTGTTTAGGCATCTCGGCAATCTTATTATCGATAAGCCCGATTTGTTTAACGGCAGAATTATTGATATGGCTTGTGATTGCGGAATTGTAACATGCTTTATCGCACAACAGTATCCTCAGTGCAAAATTACAGGTGTTGATGTCAATTCATCTGCAATTGAAAATGCTAAAGAGCTTGCACAAAAGCTCGGACTCAGCAATGTGGATTTCGTTTGCAGTGATGTTTATGAGTATGTTGCCGAGGAAAAAGCAGACACCGTCACATCGTTTAGATCCTTGCTCGATGTTACGCTTGCGGCGGTCAAGGATTTGCCCTTCTTCGGTGAAATAAAATGGCGTGAAAAGCAGTATTGTACTGCCTTTGAAAAATATGCCAAAGCAATAGCAGATAATCTTAAGCCTGACGGCAGGATGCTTTCTGTTGAGAGATATACTGCCGATTACGGATGGCTCGGATGGATGCTTTCTCTTGAAGAGCAAGGCGTATATTCAATACCCGAGGAATGTCAGGAAATGAGAGCTTCGGATATATCAAGCGTAAAGGATTATACTGTAACTATCGCACAAAAAACAGGCAATAAATCAACGGCGAATGATTCGTATTGTAATGTGCTTATACGCAGCTTTAAGAGCGGCACCGGCTATGACGGTTATATGGCTGAATTTGCACTTAATCAGGATGCCGATGGAGAAATTACATATTATGATATTTTTAAAGGAGATAAGATTCTTCATCAGTTCGCAAGTGCAGTTGCTAAGTCCGGAAAGGTTATGTACTATGAGGCAAGCGGAAATAAAAAGAGAATTAAGTATGCAAATATTAAGAAGAAGGAAGCTCTTGACAAGGATCTTGAACAGAAATTACAGTTGTACAATACCGACGAATTTTCAGTAAAAACATACAAAATACAGCGTATTTAGAATAAAATCGACATTTAGCTTTAAGAATTTAAAGTGACACATTTTTATAATGTGTCAAATAAGTTAGTTTTTCATTGTTATAATTAACTAAAAAAACAACCTGAGAATAGTTAAAATCGACAGTTTTTTGAAAAAACATTGCTTTTTTTGTGCAACAGTGCTAAAATCGTGTTGTAGATAAGACAGGTTAAGTACATATTTAACGATACCTGCTCGGATTTGAGTGAGTGGTTATAGAAATTTTTGTTAAAATTATAATCGGCGTTGCTTATGGTTTTGTATTAACCTTCCTGTCATTGCCGATTTCGAAAAAGCTTATATTGAACAGAAGTGAGGATCCGGGTGATACTCTTGCACTTAATGATAAGCGCAATATTGTGCTAATTGCATTAGCAGGTGTTGCTTCAAGTGTGGCGATGATGCTTCTTGTCAAGGACAATGCAGAGCTCGTTAGGAACATGTTGTTGTTAATCCCGATGTTGAGCATTGCACTCGTTGATTCTTTGATTAGAAAGATTCCCAATTCCTTGCTTTTAACAATGATAATAATGCAGGGCGGTTATCTTGCATATATATGTATTGTAGGCAAGACAACGCAGCCGCTGATTACAGCCGCTTTAGGCTTCTTTATTGGGTTTGTCGGTTGCACATTACCGAGTATTTTAAAAATTCCGGTCGGTGCAGGCGATGTTAAGTACAGTGCTGTGATTGGACTTTGCATTTACTTTACCGGTTATGTTCAGGCAATGATGGTGATGGGCGTTTCCGCACTTTTGCTTTTAGTTGCTTTGAAGATAACTAAAAAAGGTGGATTGAAGACGATGGTTCCGATGGGCCCACTTCTTTCCTTTGGATCTGTAATTACAATGTGTTATCCGATGCTTAATTCTCTGGTAGCATTGAATGACGTGTTTTAATTAACAAATAAATTATTTTTCAAGGAGGATACAGTAATGAGCTTTATTAAAGATGAAAACGGACAGGGCATGCTTGAGTATGTACTTATCATTGCACTTGTAGCTCTTGTAGCTGTTGTTGCTTTAGTTGTCGTTAAGAAGTTCTTGGGTAAAAAGAATGACGATATTTCTGCACAGCTTACAGACTGTCTCTTATACACATCTCCGAGCCCACGAGACAAGAGGCAAT
>CAMGDK010000011.1 GCA_946042285.1 uncultured Clostridia bacterium
CACCTAAGCCTTCGTCGGCAGCGTCAGATGTGTATAAGAGACAGTATATGGACAGATTTGAGCTTGTAAGCTCCTTTAAGCCGACAGGAGATCAGCCGCAGGCTATTGAAAGTCTTGTAAAGGGTGTGCTTCGAGGCGACAAAGAGCAGACTCTTATGGGTGTTACCGGCTCCGGTAAAACCTTTACAATGGCAAATATTATTCAAAAGGTTAATAAGCCTACTCTCGTTCTTGCACATAATAAAACACTTGCCGCTCAGCTTTGCAGTGAGTTTAGAGAATTTTTTCCAAACAATGCAGTAGAGTATTTTGTCAGCTATTATGACTATTATCAGCCGGAAGCTTATGTGCCGACAACCGATACTTATATAGAAAAGGACTCATCAATCAATGATGAGATTGACAAGCTGCGTCATTCTGCCACAGCCGCACTTTTTGAGCGCAGAGATGTTATTATTGTTGCATCTGTTTCCTGCATCTATTCTATCGGTGCACCTGTTGACTATGAAAGCATGGTTATTTCCTTGAGAGAGGGAATGGACTTCGGCAGGGATAAGCTCGTGGAGAAGCTCGTTTCAATTCAATATGAAAGAAACGATATTAACTTTGTACGAAATAAGTTCAGGGTTCGCGGTGACACCGTTGAGATTTTTCCGGCAGGCTCGTCCGGTAACGCTGTAAGAGTAGAATTTTTCGGCGATGAAATTGAAAAAATAAGCGAGATAAATGCACTCACAGGCAAGGTTGAGGCTACTGTTTCTCATGTCAGCATCTTTCCGGCTTCTCACTATGTTGTCAGCGCAGAAAAAATGAATGTCGCTATTGAAAAAATTTATAACGAAATGGTTGAGCGCGTTGCCGAATTTGAGTCGAAGGGTAAGCTGCTTGAGGCGCAAAGAATTAAGGAACGCACGATGAATGATATTGAGATGCTTCGTGAAACAGGCTTTTGTAAGGGAATAGAGAATTACTCTGCCGTAATGAGCGGCAGAAAGCCGGGAGAAGCACCGTTTACGCTTATTGACTATATGCCTGACGATTTTCTCCTTTTCTGTGACGAAAGCCATGTTATGCTTCCGCAGCTTCGCGGTATGTATGCAGGTGACAGGGCAAGAAAGGAAAGCCTTATCGAATACGGCTTTAGACTTCCAAGCGCTCTTGATAACAGACCGCTTAATTTTGATGAGTTTTATAAGAAAATCAATCAGGTCATATTTACATCAGCAACACCGGGAGAGTTTGAAAAATCAAACAGTACGCAGATTGTTGAGCAGGTTATCAGACCGACAGGTCTGCTTGATCCGATTGTCACCGTTAAGCCGACAGAGGATCAAATCGATGACCTAATGAGCGAAATTAACATTAGAGCCGAGCGAGGCGAGCGTGTGCTTGTTACAACGCTTACAAAGGCAATGGCAGAAGATTTTACAAAGTATCTTGAGGATTTCGGTATCAAGGTTAGGTATATGCATCACGATGTTGACACCATGGAGAGAATGGAGATTATTCGTGACCTTAGACTCGGTGAGTTTGATGTTCTTGTGGGCATCAACCTTCTTCGAGAGGGACTTGATATTCCTGAGGTTTCGCTCGTTGCAATTCTTGATGCGGACAAGGAGGGATTCTTAAGAAGCGAAACATCACTTGTCCAAACAATAGGCAGAGCCGCAAGAAATGCAAACGGCGAGGTAATCATGTACGCAGACAGTGTAACTCCGTCAATGGAAAGAGCTATTACGGAGACATTTCGCCGTCGTAAAATTCAAGAGGAGTATAATGCAGAGCATGGAATTACTCCTAAAACAATCAAAAAGGATGTTCATCAAATTATTGAAATAACATCTAAGGAAAAGCTTGAGGGTAAGAAGCAGAAGCTTACAAAGAAGGATAAGGCGCTTCTTATCAAGCAGCTTGAAAAAGAAATGAAGGAGGCAGCAAGAATGCTTGAATTTGAGCACGCCGCATTTTTGCGTGATCAAATTGCCGAGCTCAGCAAATAAATCCATGATTAAATTTTTTAATGATAAAGGCTTTTGGCAAAATGTAGTTAAGCTATCCTTTCCTGTTATGCTTCAAAACCTGCTTACAGGCTCATTCACGCTTGCAGACACATTGCTTGTAAGCAGCTTGGGTACTGTTTCGTTGTCGTCAGTCGGCATGGCGGGTCAGTGGTCGTGGCTTATGAATATGATTATCATTGGCTTTTGCTCCGGTACAACATTGTTCGTTTCTCAGTATTGGGGAATAAAGGATATGAAGAAGATACGCCATATTTCAGGCATATCAATTCTATTTGCCTTTGGCATTTCGCTTACATTCACAATAGTGAGTGTGGCATTACCTAATCTTGTTGTTAGGATGTTTAACTCAAATCAAGATGTTATATCGACCGGCAGTGAGTATTTAAGTGTCGTTGCATTTTCGTATATTCCTATTGCAATGACAAATATTCTTGCAGCAATATTAAGGTCTGTTGAAAATGTAAAGCTGCCGATGTACGCATCGCTTCTCACAACGGTTTTAAATATATTCCTTGACTATGCCATGATTTTCGGTAAATTCGGGTTTTCCAAAATGGGCGTACGGGGTGCGGCACTTGCTACGGTTATTTCTGCTTGGGCAGGTCTTGCAGTGATAGTCGTAATCTCTATTATCAGGAAAAATGTTCTTGTAAAGAAGTCGAAGGAGATTTTTCAGTTTACGGGCAAAGAGGTTGTATATTATGTTAAAAAGTCCGCACCTGTCGTTCTCAACGAGGGTATGTGGGGGCTTGGCACATTTGTCTATAACATAATCTTCGGTAATATGGGATACGAGTATTTTTCTGCATTAACGATAGTAAGAAGCTTTGAAAATATTGCTTTCGTTATGTTCATCGGTATTTGCAGTGCATCCTCGGTAATGCTCGGTAAATCAATCGGCAGAGGTATGATTAACAGAGGTCTTGTGGATTCAAAGCGATTTATGGTTATTGTGCCTACTCTTGCCGTTATTGTTGCAACACTTATTGTAGTGTTTAGAGCTCAGCTTGTAAGCATATTCAATATGGGCAGTAATATCAGTGACCTTGCAATCAACACTGCACAGACTCTTATGGCGATTTACGCAGTTGCATTTCCGTTTAGAATGTTGCCGTATCTTGAAATTGTTTCTGTGTTCAGGTCGGGCGGTGACACTGTTACGGGCGCAAAGTATGAGCTTTCATGCCTGTGGCTTATGTCAATTCCCGCAACGCTTATTGCCGTTCATGTTTTCAAAGCACCGTTTGCAGCTGCTTTTGCAGTAATGTATATTTTTGAGGATATACCAAAGAATGTTCTGTGCTTAAAGTTTTATAAATCAATGAAATGGATAAAGCCTGTTACAAAAGAGGGCAGGCAGGCGCTTGATGAATACTTAAGAAAGGAGAAAAAGAATGTCCGCTAAAAATATAGTGATTAAAGGCGCAAAGGAGCATAATCTTAAAAATATTGATATTGAAATACCGAGAGATAAGCTTATCGTTTTCACCGGTCTTTCAGGCTCCGGCAAATCGAGTCTTGCATTTGACACGATTTACGCTGAGGGGCAAAGACGATATGTTGAGTCATTATCCTCTTATGCAAGGCAGTTTTTAGGTCAAATGGAAAAGCCTGATGTTGATTATATAGACGGACTTTCTCCTGCTATTTCCATTGACCAGAAAACGACATCCCGTAACCCACGCTCAACCGTCGGCACGGTAACGGAAATATATGATTATTTAAGATTATTGTATGCCCGTATCGGTACTCCTCATTGTACAAAATGCGGTAGAGAGATTACACAGCAAACCGTTGATCAAATTGTCGATAAGGTAATGAGCCTTGAGGAGAAAACAAGAATACAGGTAATGGCACCTATCGTAAGAGGCAGAAAGGGCGAATATGTAAAAGAGCTTGACGGCATTAGAAAATCAGGCTTTGTCCGTGTTCGTGTTGACGGCTCGGTTTATGACTTGTCCGAGGAAATAAAGATGGACAAGAATAAGAAGCATGATATTGAGGTTATTGTTGACAGGCTTGTAATCAGCAATGACATTAAATCAAGACTTACCGACTCTATCGAAACTGCAACACACCTTACAGACGGTGTAGTGCTTATTGACATTGTCGGCGACCGCGAGGAGCTGTTCTCCTTGAACTACGCCTGCCCTGAGCACGGTGCGGTAATTGAAGAAATGAGTCCTCGTATGTTCTCGTTCAATAACCCCTTCGGCGCTTGCAAAAAGTGCGGCGGACTCGGCTCTTACAGAGAGGTCGATCCCGATCTTGTAATTCCAAACAAAAAGCTTTCGATAAACCAGGGTGCAATTAAGGCATCAGGTTGGGGAATTAAGGACGGCACAATCGCAAGAATGTATTATGAGGGACTTTCAAAGGAGTACGGCTTTTCTCTTGATGTACCGGTTGAAATGATAAATAAAGAGGGACTTAACGCTTTACTTTACGGTACAAACGGCAAAAAGATTACAATGAAGCGTATAACCTCCTATGGCGAGGGAACATACAAAAACGAATTTGAGGGAATAATCTCAAATCTTACAAGAAGATATAACGAAACAACATCCGATTGGTCGCGTGCCGATATTGAAGCTGTAATGACGAATTGCGTTTGCCCCGATTGTCAAGGCTCGCGTCTTACTCCGGAAATAATGAGCGTTACGGTTGGCGGTAAGAACATTTTTGAATTTTGCTCTATGCCTATATCCGATGAGCTTGAGTTTATCAAAAATCTTGAGCTTACACCGAGACAGCAGATGATAGGTAATCTTGTTGTTAATGAAATAAGACAACGACTTGAATTTTTGAATTCCGTCGGTCTTGATTATTTGTCGCTTTCAAGAGAGGCAGCTACGCTTTCAGGCGGTGAGGCACAAAGAATCAGGCTTGCAACTCAAATAGGCTCATCTCTTATGGGAGTGCTTTATATCCTTGACGAGCCGTCAATAGGCTTGCACCAGAGGGACAACGATAAGCTTTTAAACACACTTAAAAATCTTCGCGACCTTGGCAATACTCTTATAGTCGTTGAGCATGATGAGGATACAATGCGCAATGCCGATTATATTGTTGATATAGGTCCCGGCGCAGGAATTAACGGCGGTCAGCTTGTAGCAGCAGGCACGGTTGACGATATTATAAATTGTGAAGAGTCAATAACAGGTATGTATTTGAGCGGTAAGCGCTCAATCCCTGTTCCTGAAAAAAGAAGAACGGGAACAGGTAAAAAGATTACAATTTACGGTGCAAGTGAGCATAATCTCAAAAGTATAGATGTTGAATTTCCTCTCGGTTGCTTCGTTGCCGTTACAGGCGTTTCGGGCTCGGGCAAATCAAGCCTTGTTAATGAAATATTGTACAAGCACCTTGCAAACAGCCTAAACGGTGCCAAAAAGCGCGTGGGAAAATTTGAAAAAATTACGGGTGCCGACAATCTTGATAAGGTTATTGAAATCGATCAGTCGCCTATCGGCAGAACACCCCGTTCAAATCCTGCAACATATACAGGCGTATTTAATGACATTAGAGAGCTTTTTGCCCAAACGGCAGATGCAAAGCAAAGGGGGTATAAGGCTAACCGTTTCTCATTTAATGTCAAGGGCGGCAGATGTGAAGCATGCGAGGGCGACGGTATTGTTAAGATTGAAATGCATTTCCTTGCCGATGTTTATGTACCGTGTGAGGTTTGCGGCGGAAAGAGATATAACAGAGAAACTCTTGAGGTTAAATTCAGAGGTAAGTCGATTTTTGATATTCTTGAAATGACGGTTGACGAAGGCGTTGATTTCTTTGCACAGCAACCGAAAATCTTTAGAAAGCTAAAAACACTTCAGGATGTCGGTCTCGGCTATATCAAAATCGGTCAAAGTGCAACAACGCTTTCGGGCGGTGAGGCACAGAGAGTTAAGCTTGCAACAGAGCTTTCAAAGCGCAGCACCGGTAAGACAATTTATATCCTTGACGAGCCTACAACAGGACTTCATACTGCTGATGTTCACAAGCTTGTTGATGTTTTGAGTAAGCTTGTTGACTCGGGTAATACGGTTGTGGTTATCGAGCATAATCTTGACATTATAAAAACTGCCGATTATATTATCGACCTCGGTCCCGAGGGAGGTATCGGTGGCGGTACTGTTGTCGCTACCGGCACTCCGGAGCAAATCGCAGCATGTGAAAAATCCTATACAGGTCAGTATCTCAGGCAAATGCTTAAGCAATAATATTGAAAAAACACCTCCTTTGTGCTATAATGTACAAAAGGGGTGTTTTTTATGAGTAACAGAAATCATGAGGTAACAGATTGTTTGCCGCTCTTGAATTCCGACGGTACGCTTCGTGAACCGGGCTGGAGCAGAAGAATGGTGCAAATCTACGATAGAAATGCCATAAAAAAGCGTAAAACAAGAATCAAGGAATGGGACTACTATTGCGTTATTTCCAACAAGCACAACATTGCAGTGTGCTTTACCGTATCGGATCTCGGCTATCTTGAAATGGAGAGCGTAAGCTTCCTTGATTTCAACACTGCAACAGAGCATACTCAGCCTGTTCTCGCACCATTCCCCATGGGTAAGCTTAATATGCCTCCAAGCTCGAGGACGGGTGATGTTAAGGTTAAAAACAAAAGCCTTGGCTTAGAGTTTCTCGTTGGTGACGGCAAGCGTGTAATCAGATGCGATTATCCTTCGTTTGATGACGGCAAGGGGTTAAAGGTAAATATCACCCTCGACAATCCCGACGAGGATACAATGGTAATTGCAACACCGTGGGCAGAGGACGAAAAAGCGTTTTATTATAATCAAAAAATCAACTGCATGTGCGCAAGCGGCAGGATTGAATATGACGGCAGGACTTATGAGCTTGATCCCGAAACGGATTTCGGTGGTCTTGATTGGGGCAGAGGAGTTTGGACATATAATAATTATTGGTATTGGGGCAGTGGATCCGGTAATGTTAACGGACATCGCTTTGGCTTTAATATCGGCTACGGATTCGGTGATACTAAGGCAGCGTCGGAGAATGTGATTTTCTACGACGGTGTTGCTCACAAAATTGACGATGTCACATTTAACATCAGTGACAATTTTATTGATCCTTGGACTTTCTCATCATCGGACGGACGCTTTGAAATGGATTTTGTACCTATCATTGACAGAAATGATTTTACAAGCGTTGCAAATCTTATCGTAACAGATCAGCATCAGGTGTTCGGCAGAATGACGGGTAAAGCAATACTTGACGACGGCACGGTAATTGAGATTAAGGATTTCCTTTGCTTTGCCGAAAAGGTGCATAACAAATATTGATTGGCCACTAAAAAAGACTATCTTGAAATTGCTCAAGATAGTCTTAATTTTTTATTCCTTTTTCTCTCTTGCCTTTACAATGTAGTCGTGAACATCATCGGCAAGCTTGCCGTGGATTTTGAATTTTGCTGTAAACACAATCAATGACAGCGTAATAAGAACGGGAGGAATACCGAATGCAATAATTCCTATTGCGGTTTTTGTGTGGGCATTTACAAAGCCTGTTGTAATCTGCTCATTGTATGACATAAGCTTGAGTCCGCCGAAAAGAATAATCGTTTGAATGGTGTATGCAAGCTTTTGCAAAAATCCCTTCATAGAGAATGTTATTGATTCATTTCTCCTGTGATTCTTGTATTCTCCGTAGTCAACTATGTCGGCAAGGAAAATAGTTTGTGCAACAAACATTGAACCGATACCGACAGAAGCTAAAATATAGCTTATATCGAGTGCAATGGTAATTTTCAGCACAGGTCCGAATATGAACATAAGTATATATCCGACAATAGCCAATATCAAAGAGAATTGATAAATTGCTCTTTTGCTCATTTTCTTTGAAAGCACGGGTATAACGAGTAAGCCTAATACAGAGCCAACCGCACCTATTGTAGAGAACAGGCTTTGCGCCGTTGGTTGCTCAAGCACATCTGCAAAGTAATACACGGCAGTACCGCTTGTTAGGTACCAGCCTGCGTTTGAAAGCATAGCAAAAATTATAAACACAACAAGCTGATCATTTCCTGCTACAACCTTAAACATCTGCTTGAACGAAAATTTCTCGCTTTTATTATAAACAACATTTCTTTCCTTTGTATTTAAAACGCATACAGACGAGAAAAACACAAGTGCAATCGCACAAATAAGCGCCCATTTTGAAAAGCCTGAAGCCGAGTACCCCTTGTCCGTTGTCATTCCCGAGGAAAGCATAGGCAGAATTATCGGAGTGAGAATTGTAATAAGTCCCTGTCCGAGTCCTGAAAATGTCCTTGCAACAGTGGCAACCATGCTTCTGTCCTTCGGGTCCGATGTGAACGACGGCACCATTGACCAATACGGAATGTCAGCCATCGTGTTTGTCATTCCCCAAAGAATATACATAATACCAATGTAAATGTAAAGCCTTGTACCACTCATGCCGAAGCTTGTGAATAAAAGCGTAAGAACAACCGCATTTGACAAGGCACCGATAACAATCCAAGGTCTGTATTTTCCCATCCTTGTTTTAGTATTGTCAACAATCGTTCCCATCATGGGATCGTTGATACCGTCCCAAATTCTTGCAAGCGGTGTAAGTAAAAGTAAAAATCCTTCCTTAAGTCCCAATACGCTTGAAAGGTAATAGGATAAGTAGGAGTAGAACAAGCCATAGCTTAAATCAAGTCCTATCGCGCCGACTCCGTATCCTATTTTTTCACGCCAGGAGGTTTTGTAATCACCCATATAAATTCTCCTTTTTTATGTGCTGTAAACATTATAGCACATTTTTTTATTTCGCACAATAAGCGCTTTGACTATTAAAAGATTACAAAAATATTACACACATTACAAATAGTTACAGTTTTTATAAATACAAATGTTCGCATTGACAATAGCGATTTTACTATATATAATTAGTGTTGTGGTGGAAAATTCACTTAAATCCCACTAAAATCATTAAAATCCCACAACAATTCCCACAAACTTATGAAAGGAGAGAAAGATATGCAGCTGTTTGTCGGTACCCTTGATGGCTATAAGCTTGATTCAAAGGGACGTCTTTCTATTCCTACAAAGTGGCGTGAGCGCTTGGGCAAGGAGTTTTATATGGTTGCCGTTACGGTTAGGGGATTCAAATGCCTTACTCTTTATCCTGTCGAGCATTTTGAGTCAACATACGAGTCCATGCAGCAGGGTACGGAAAATCAAAAATATGATACAACAACAAGCTTTCTTGATAACGCTGAGGAAGCAGTGCTTGATGCACAGGGCAGATTTACTGTTAATCAAAGGCTAAAGGAAGCATCAATGCTTACAAACGAGTCAACAGTTGTGTTCAAGGGTAAGGGCAGAGTTATAGAAATTTGGAATACAGAAGAGTACGAGAGAATTTATAACAGCTACGATCACTCACAGGGTATTTACGATTTGATGGACAAGGTTAAGGGCAACACACAGGTAGGTGCTGAATAATGGAGTTTGTTCATAAAAGCGTACTGTTTGACGAAGCGATCAAATCTCTTGACTTAAATGAAAATAAAATTATTGTTGACGGTACAGCCGGCGGCGGAGGTCATTCGCGTGAGATTGCAAGGCAGGCAAAAAGGCTGATTGCAATTGATCAGGATCCCGATGCAATAGCGGTTTTGAATGAACGCCTCGGCGAATTTGACAATGTTGACATTGTTCATAACAATTATTCAAATTTAAAAAGCATTATTTCCTCATTGGGAATTGAGAAAATTGACGGTCTTCTTCTTGACCTCGGCGTCAGCTCGTTTCAGCTTGATACTGCCGATAGAGGCTTTTCTTATCACAAGGACGCCCCTCTTGACATGAGAATGAGCAAAAGCGGTTTAAGTGCAAGAGATGTCGTAAATACTTACGATGAAAAACAGCTTGCCGATATAATCTTCAAGTATTCGGAAGAAAAATTTTCAAGAAGAATAGCGGCTAATATTGTTAAAGCAAGACAGGACAAGCCGATAGAAACTACATTTGAGCTTGTCGATATTATAAAATCAAGCATGCCGCAAAGGGCTATGAGGGATTCTCATCCTGCAAGAAAGACCTTTCAGGCAATTAGAATTGAGGTTAACGCAGAGCTTGATGTGTTAAAAAGCACTCTTGATGACGCGTTTGATTGCCTTAACAGCGGTGGCAGAATTTCAATAATTACATTCCATTCTCTTGAGGATAGGATTGTAAAGGAAAGGTTTGCCGAGTGGTGCAGGGGTTGCACCTGCCCAAAGGAATTTCCCGTGTGCGTGTGCGGCAACAAGCCTAAGGGTAAGGCTTATAAGTCAATAGCTCCGTCTGCACAGGAGCTTGAAGAAAATCCAAGAGCAAGATCATCAAGACTCAGGATTTTTGAAAAATATTAAAATTTGAGAAAGGAAAAGCGTGATGACAAATACCGGAGATTTTAGAAGATACTCATATTCAACCGACGCATCTTACGCACTTAAAGCGTTTGATTTACAAAGATCATCCGCTGCTCCTGCGTATCAGCCCGGTACGAAAAAAGACCTTAGAGTAAGGGAAAATACAGGCAGAAAAAGTAAGTCTCAGCTAAAGCATGAGCAAAGCTTGGGATTTGCAAGCGCGCTTAAAATCGGTATTGTTGCATTGCTCAGCCTGTCTATGCTTTTCGGTGTTCTTTATACCTACGCAAAGAAAAATGAGCTTATTCACGATATATCAAGGCTTGAAACACAGCTTGCAATCTCACAAAGTGAAAACACAAGACTTAACAGTGAGCTTGATGCTCTTGTGTCTATGAGCATGATCGATCAATATGCGGTTGAAGAGCTTGGAATGACCAAGATGAAATCAAATCAAATAAGATATATTGATGTTTCTCAGTACAAGGAGAAGCGTCAGGCGGCTGCACAGCGTGTTCTTCAAGAGGAGCAGGCTGCTTCAAGAGCTGTCAAGAAGTAATATAATAGGCGAATTTTACATATTATTGAGAGTTGAGTCATCTTAACTCTCAATAATATATTTATATTATATAAATAAGTGACAGTCGCGTGACTGTAACAAACAAAATTTAGGTGGTGGTTATCCTTGAACAAAAAAATGCTCAAAAGAGTTCTTATTCTGTCGATAGTTCTTGTTTTTCTTTTTACGACAGGCGCAGCAAGAGTTTTCTACCTTACACTTGTAAGAGGAGAGGAGCTTGCGCTCAAGGCTGAAAGCCAGCAGCTCAAGGATACTGAAATATCAGCGATGCGCGGAACGATATATGATTCTCAGGGAAATGTCCTTGCAAAATCAGCAACCGTTTGGAATATATTTATCGATCCGCTTGAGATTGATAACGAGGAGGACAGACAGCTTATTGTCGATGAGTTTTCAAAGCTCTTCAAATACGACGACGAGGAAAAGGCTGCTCTTTACGAAAAAACAAAGGCTCAAAACCACTATCAAATTGTTGAAAAAAAGGTTGAGAATAATGTCAAGGAAAAAATCTCAAAATTTGTTTCTAAGCACAGACTTGCGGATTGCGTAGGCAGCGAGCAAACCACAAAGAGATATTATCCTTACGGCTCGCTTGCGTCATCAGTCCTCGGCTTTACAGGCTCAGACGATCAGGGCTTATCGGGAATTGAATCGTATTATGACGAGGAACTAACAGGTACAAACGGCAGAATAATCACTGCAAAGGATGCCGTTTCAAACAAGATTGCAAACGACTATGAAACATCGGTTGAAGCAACAGACGGTAATTCGGTAGTTCTAACAATAAATCAAACAATTCAGTATTATCTTGAAAAGGGACTCAACGAAACACTTAATGAGTATCAGGCAAAGGGCGCCTACGGTATTGTTATGAACTGCAACACAGGTGCAGTGCTTGCAATGGCATCGCTTCCCGATTTTGATTGCAATAACCCGTATAAGCTTACATACAGTAAGGATAAAAAGGCTATAAAAAAGCTTAAGGACAAGGACGAAAAGGCAGTAGCGGAAAGTGCGGCTGTTCAAAGACAGTGGAGAAATTTCACTGTGTCCGACACTTATGTTCCGGGCTCTGTATTCAAAACCTTTATGGCTTCGGCGGCACTTGAAGAGAATATTGCCAATCTTGACACATCATACACATGTACAGGCTCAATTCAGGTTGATCAGTACACAATGAAATGTCATTATCATCCCGGTCACGGCACTGAAAACTTTACACAGGGACTCGAGAATTCATGTAACCCGTTTTTCATTACGATAGGTCAAAAGCTCGGAGTACATAACTACTTTAAGTATTTCGATGCATTCGGATTTACTCAAAAAACAAACATCGACCTTCCGGGTGAGGCTTCGCCGCAGTATTACAAGGAAAACCAATACGGAATAGTTGAGCTTTCATCTGCATCATTCGGTCAGACAAACTCACTTACACCTATTCAGGTTTGCTCGGGTATATGTGCAATAGCAAACGGCGGTACACTTATGAAGCCGTATCTTGTATCAAGCATAGTTGATACAGACGGCAAAACGGTTAAGAAAACAGAGCCTACGGCAGTTCGTCAGGTTATCAGTGCAGAAACATCACAAACCGTCAGAGAAATGATGCGCTCTGTTGTTGACAACGGTACGGGTAAAAACGGTTACGTTGCAGGATACAGAGTAGGCGGCAAAACAGGTACATCAACAAAACTCGGCGAATCGGCAGAGGGCGAGGGCGATAAGTACATCGTGTCCTTTGCTGCAATAGCACCGAGCGACAATCCGGAAATAGCAATGCTTATTATCGTTGATGAGCCAAATCAGGATTTGGGCGGCGGTGCATTGTGTGCACCGATTGCGGCACAGGTTACCGAGGAGGCTATGTCGGTACTCGGTATCGAGCCGAAGTATGACGAAAATGAAATTAAGAATATTTCAAAGCCGACACCGAATATCATCAACAGCAGCATTGAGGATGCACAAAAGATACTTAAGGAAAACAGTCTTAACTATTTTGTAATCGGTAACGGCGACACGGTTGTAAGACAGTCACCGTCAGGTGATTCAACCGTTCCTAAGAACGCAACAGTGTTTATTTACGCTGAAGAAACAGAAAAGCAAACAACAAAGGTTCCCGATTTCACAGGCTTAACAGTAACAGAGGCAAAGGATCTTGCAAACATGAACAATCTTAACCTTGAAATTTCGGGTAACAATATGAACAGCGGCACGGTTGTTGCTTACCGTCAAAGCGAGGAAAAGGGCTCAAAGGTTGAAAAGGGCTCGGTTATTACGGTATCGTTCAAAAACACACAATCAGTATTGGATTAAGGTGATAAAAATGAAGCTTTCAAAAATATTAAACGGCATAGAGGTTCTTAATGCTTACGAGGATATTGAGGTGCTCGATGTAGCACAGGATTCAAGACTTGTTAAGGAGGGCACGCTTTTTGTATGCGTAAAGGGTGCTGCGTTTGACGGTCACTCTGTAGCGGCACAAATGCTCGAAAACGGTGCAGCGGCAGTTGTAGTTGAGCGTGATTTAGGTCTTGATCGTCAAATTATTGTTAAGGATTCAAGAGCAGTTTTCTCTCCGATTTGTGCAAACTTCTTCGGTAATCCTGCCGACAGCTTGAAGCTTATCGGACTTACAGGTACAAACGGAAAAACGACTACAACATTTCTCATTAAGCAGATACTTGAAAACGTAGGCAAAAAGGTTGGTCTTATCGGCACGGTTCAAAACATGGTAGGCGATGAGATATATCCTGCAAAATATACAACACCCGATCCTTATGAGCTTCAAAAGCTGTTTTCGCTTATGGTTGAGGCAGGCTGTGAGTATTGTGTAATGGAGGTTTCCTCACAGGCACTCGCGCAGGGTAGAGTTAACGGACTCCACTTTGCACTTGCCGCATTCACAAATCTTACACAGGATCACCTTGATTATCACAAAACATGGGAAAACTACTTCGCTTCAAAAAGGATACTTTTTGAGAATTGCGATATAGCAGTAACAAATGCCGACGATGAAAACGGTCTTAAGATAGTAGAAGGACTCGACATTAAAAAGGTTGTCAGCTATGCTGTCAATATTAACGAAGCAGATTATACAGCGAAAAATGTAAGATTTAAGCCTAACGGTGTTGAGTATGAAATAGTAGGCGATATGATCGGCAGATGCTCTTGTCCTATTCCCGGCAGATTTTCGGTATATAACTCACTTTGTGCAAGCGTTTGTGCATTCGCTCTCGGTGTTGGATTTACCGATGTTTTGAGTGCAGTGAGCAAGTCACAGGGAGTCAAGGGCAGAATTGAGGTAGTTCCTACAAATCGTGACTTTACAATTATTATTGACTATGCTCATTCACCGGACGGACTTGAGAATATCATATCCTCGCTTCGCGAAATTGCAAAAGGCAGAGTAGTTACACTCTTTGGCTGCGGCGGCGACAGAGATAAAACAAAGCGTCCCAAGATGGGCAAAATTGCCGCAGAGCTTTCGGATTACTGCATTGTTACCTCTGATAACCCTCGCTCCGAAAATCCGACAGAGATTATTAACGATATTCTTGCAGGCATGCAGGGAATCAAAACACCATACAAGGTTGTTGAGCAGCGCAGAGATGCTATTGAATATGCAATAAAGCATGCAAAGGAAAACGATATAATCCTGCTTGCCGGTAAGGGACACGAAACATATCAAATCCTTCCGACAGGTACAATCCATTTTGACGAAAGAGAAGTTGTGGCGGATATACTTGCCGAATTGAAATAAGCTATGGAAATTTTGAGTTTAAGTGAAATTGCAAAAGCCTGCGGCGGAGTATTCAGCAGTGATTGCTCAGTGAACGGTGTTTGCATTGATACAAGAAAGATAACACAGGGATGTCTGTTTATATGCATAAAGGGCGAACGCTTTGATGCACATGATTTTGCACAGGAGGCGCTTGATAAGGGTGCGGCGGCAGTTATGGTGCATAGGGATATTGATGTTAGCGGAGCTTATGTCAGGGTTGATGATACATCAAAGGCGTTGCTTGACCTTGGCGGATATTATCGCTCTAAATTTAATATTCCTCTTGTAGCGCTTACCGGCTCTGTCGGTAAGACAACAACAAAGGAATTTACTTATCTCGTTGTAAATTCGCAGTACAATGCAGTCAAAACCCTCGGCAATCTCAATAACGAAATCGGCTTACCGCAGATGCTGTTTCAGCTTGATAACAGTATTGAGGCGGCAGTTATCGAAATGGGAATGAATCATTTTGGCGAGATTCACAGACTGACCACTGCCGCAAAGCCAACACTTGCACTTATAACAAATATCGGTGTTTCGCATATCGAGAATTTAGGCTCGCGTGAGGGAATACTAAAGTCAAAGCTTGAAATTCTCGACGGTCTTGACAAGGGCGCACCGCTTATTTTGAATGGCGACAACGACCTTTTGAGCACTGTTAAAAATGATGATTATAAGATTATTTTCTACGGCATTGATAATGACTGCGACTTTAAGGCAGTTAACATTGCAGAGAAAAACGGCTCAACAGAGTTTGATGTTGAATATTATTCAAATTCACAGCATGTAATTATTCCTACAATCGGTGTACATAATGTATATAATGCGCTTGCCGCCTTTGCAGTCGGCTATTTCTTAAATATCCCTGCCGACAAATGCGCAAACGCACTTTCAAAGTATGTGCCGGAGGGAATGAGGCAAAAATGCGTTAATGTTAATGGCATTACATCAATTGAGGATTGCTACAATGCAAGCCCGGATTCGATGAGGGCGGCGCTCAAAACACTTGCAGATACTAACGGTAACAAAAAAATTGCCGTTTTGGCAGATATGCTTGAGCTTGGTGAATATGCGAAGCAGGCTCATGAGGCTGTCGGCGAAATGGTTGTTGATAACAATATCGATTATTTGTTGACATTCGGTGCTGACGGCAGATTCATTTGCGATAAGGCAAAATCACTCGGTATGGAAAATGCATATCATTTTGACACAAAAAAAGAGCTTGCAGATAAGCTTGAGGAAATCACCGAAAAGGGTGACGCAATAGTGTTCAAGGCTTCAAGAGGTATGAAGCTTGAGGAAATCATTAAGGATGTTTATGATAGGTGGGAGGATAAATGAGTAGTACAGTTGCAATTATAATCAGCGTTATTATTTCTTTCGGATTTACGGCGGCACTTGGATTTATTATTATTCCATGGCTCAGAAAGCTGAAATTCGGACAGACTATATTAGATATCGGACCAAGCTGGCACAAGTCAAAGCAGGGTACACCGAATATGGGCGGAATTATGTTTATTATCGGTATTATTGTTTCGCTTGCAGTTACTGCATTGACCTACCATTTTACAGGCGGCAATCTTGAAAGTGATTATTCATCAATCATCACAGGCAGGGAAAAAATACTTCTTGTTGCAGGTGCAGTGCTTGCGCTTGGCTTTGGTGTTGTCGGCTTTACTGATGATTTTATCAAAATCAAGCTTAAGAGAAACGAAGGACTTTCAGCAAAGCAAAAGACATTAGGTCAGCTTATTATGACAGTCGGCTATGTATGCACACTTTGGATTTCACACAACACAAGCTGGTATATTCCTTTTGTCGGTATTGTAAGCTTTGAAAAGAATGTGTTTACTGCAATAGTATTCTGGCTTCTTTCAATATTTATAATATACGGCTGTGTTAACTCCGTAAATCTTACAGACGGTATCGACGGACTTTGCTCGTCTGTAACCGCAACCGTTGCGATAACCTTTATTATTATCGGCTCAATGCAAAAATTTGCAGGTCTTCAAATATTTGCAGGTGCACTTCTCGGCGGCGTGCTCGGATTTCTTTGCTGGAATTGGAATCCTGCAAAAACATTTATGGGTGACACAGGCTCACTCTTCCTTGGCGGTATCGTTGCGGCACTCGGATTTCTCATTAAATGTCCGCTTCTTCTGTTGCCAATCGGTATCGTATATGTTTGCGAAACGATGAGCGATATTATACAAATCGGCTATTTTAAAATCACACATGGTAAGCGTGTGTTTAAAATGGCACCTATACATCATCACTTTGAAATGTGCGGCTGGAAGGAAAAGAAAATCTGCATTATCTTCTCGGCAGTTAATGTAATCGGCTGCGCAATCGGTGTCTTGCTTATGTATTTCGGTTGCATAGCAAGATAATTATTATCTGTAAACTAACATGAAAGGAGCGTTAATATGGCAGGTAAAGCTAACAGCAACGAAAACAATGTTGTTAAGCCGGACAGAAAGGGTGGCTTTGACAAAAGCAGCTTTTTTATTACCGGCAGTATGGATATTCCTTTTCTCGGATTAACGATAGCGTTGTTAACAATAGGACTTGTAATGCTCTTTTCTGCATCATATCCTTACGCATACTATAACAGAGATAATTCGTATTATTTCTTCGTAAGGCAATCTATTTTCGCAGTCGGCGGACTTGTCGGCATGTTTATAATGTCAAAGCTGAATTATAAAATACTTAAAGGGTTTGTCAAGCCGTTGCTTGGTGTAACACTGTTTTTACTTATTCTTGTTTTGTTTTACCACACAAATCTTGAGGGTGCGGACGGTGGATCTTTTAAAAGATGGATCCCGTTTTTCGGCTTTACATTTCAGCCGTCTGACCTTGCAAAGTTTACTCTTGTATTAACACTTTCCTGTTATATCAGTGATTATTATCGCTATATGAAAACCTTTAAGTACGGAATATGTATTCCTCTTGGAATAACTGCAATATTCTGCGGACTTATTTTTCTTGAGCATCACATGTCATGTACAATTTTGATGTTTTTAATCGGTGCAAGCCTTATGTTTGCAGGCGGCAGTAATTGGAAGATATTTGCACTCGGTGTAGGTGCTGTTTTCCTTGTGATATTCATAGTAATTACATTTCCCGATTTGCTCGAAAACTATGCCGGTACCCGTATTAAAGCTTGGCTTGACAAGGATTTTGATCCAATGGGTGCGCGTTGGCAAACAAACAATTCACTCTATGCTATCGGTTCGGGCGGATTGTTTGGTGCAGGACTCGGTAACTCAAAGCAAAAGTATTTATATGTTTCAGAGCCACAAAACGACTTTATTTTTTCAATCGTATGTGAGGAGCTCGGTCTTGTAGGTGCAGTTATAATTATTGTTCTTTTCTGCGCACTTGTGATGAGAGGACTGTATATTGCAGCAAAGTGCAGGGATAAGCTTGGCTCACTTCTTGTAATCGGTATAGTTGCACAGATAGGAATTCAGGTTGGTTTCAACATTATGGTTGTTACGGATACATTGCCAAACACCGGTATTGCGCTCCCGTTCTTCTCCTACGGCGGCACAGCAATATTTATGCTGCTTTGTCAAATCGGAGTTGTGCTTTCAGTTTCAAGAAAAGCAAATCAGCAAAGGGTATAGCGGAGGAAATTATATGAGAATATTATTTGCAACAGGTGGCACTGCAGGGCATATAAATCCTGCGCTTGCAGTTGCCTCATATATAAGAGAAAATTATGACGATGCTCAGATTCTGTTTATAGGTACTGCCGATCACATGGAAGCAAGGCTTGTACCGAATGCGGGATTTGATTTTAAAACAATAAATATCTCCGGCTTTAAGCGCTCTTTTTCGCCTAAAGCAATTATTCACAATATTAAAACAGTTATAAGGGCAATAACATCGAAGGCAGCAAGTAAAAAGATAATTAAAGAGTTTAAGCCTGATGTTGCAGTAGGCTTTGGCGGATATGTTTCAGGTCCTGTTCTTCAGGCAGCACACGATTTAGGCGTTGCGACATGTATTCACGAGCAAAACGCTTATCCCGGTGTTACAAATAAAACTCTTGCAAAAATTGCAGACAAGGTTATGCTGACTGTTGAGGATGCAAAAAAGCATCTTGAGTCAAAGAATCCGGTAATGGTTACAGGCTTGCCGGTAAGAGGTGAGCTTCTAAATGCAGATAGGGATTTTGCAAGAACACAGCTTGGAGTTCCTGACGATAAGCCTCTCGTTTTGTCCTTTGGCGGCTCACTCGGCGCAAGACCTATCAACGAGGCAATGTTTGATATATTGCTTGATAGTGCCGAAAACGGAAGATATTACCATATACATTCTGTCGGTACAAATGGTGCAGAGTTTCTTGATAGGTTTGCCGAAAAGGGCTTTGTTGACGGCAAAAAGGGTACTGTCGAGGTAAGACAGTATATTGACAACATGGATGTTTGTATGGCGGCTGCAGATGTTGTTGTGGGCAGAGCAGGTGCGTCATCACTATCCGAGATTGAAGCTATGGGTAAGGCATCAATTCTTGTTCCGTCACCCTATGTTGCAGAAAATCATCAGTTTCACAACGCAATGGCACTTGTTAACAGGGGCGCCGGTTATATCCTTGAGGAAAAGGATTTAACCTCTGACGCTCTTGCAAAAAAGCTTGACGAGCTTCTTTCAAATCCTGCAATTCTTCATCAGGTGGAGGAAAATGCAAAAGCCATGGCAATTATTGATGCGAGAGAACGAATTGCAGATGTAGTAGTTTCGCTTGCAAAAAAATAAAAAATAGCAAAAAAATCACCTTTGCATAGAATATCTAACAGAGGTGATTATATGGAACAGCTTTTGGTAAGCGGTGAAAAAAAGTTAGACGGAGCTGTTACGGTTCACGGTGCAAAAAATTCTGCATTGCCTATCCTTGCCGCAGCAATTCTTGTAAAGGGTGAGTGCATAATACATAATTGTCCGCGACTCAGTGATGTTCTTGAAGCAATCAACATACTTAAAGGACTTGGATGCAAGGCAGAGCTTGAAGGTAATACAGCCGTTGTCGATGCATCAACCATAAGCGGATATTCAATAGACGAGCAAACAATGCGCTCGATGCGCTCATCAATTATATTTCTTGGTGCACTTGTAAGTCGAATGGGAATTGCTCAGGTATATTATCCGGGCGGATGCGAAATAGGCACAAGACCTGTTGATTTGCACATTAACAGCTTGAGGTCGATGGGTGTAACCGTTGAGGAAAAGGGCTCAGCTATATGCTGTAAGGCGGATAAAATTTACGGTACTAAAATAATATTGCCTTTTCCAAGCGTTGGTGCAACAGAAAATATAATTATTGCCTCGGTAATGGCGAAGGGCAGAACAACAATCATCAACGCTGCAAGAGAGCCGGAAATAAGTGATCTTGCGGATTTCTTAAATCATTGCGGTGCAAGGATTTACGGAGCGGGAGAGGGTACGATAGAAATTGAAGGCGTTTTGTCTCTGCATCCTGCACAGCACGATGTTATACCGGACAGAATTGTAGTATCAACATATATGGCGGCAGCGGCAATAACAGGCTCAACCGTCACCGTAAACAATGTTGTACCTACTCATGTAGCGCCTGTATTTCCGGCGTTTAATCAAATGGGATGCAGAATATACTTAAGCGGAAGCTCGCTTAAGCTTGAGGCACCGCGCCGACTAAAAAGAATATCAACAATTAAAACAATGCCGTATCCCGGATTTCCGACTGATTCTCAGCCGATAATTGCCGCAGTTCTTTGCAAGGCAAAGGGAACCTCGGTTATACAGGAAAATATATTTGAAAACAGATTTAGATATATCAGTGAGCTGAAAAGATTCGGCACAGATATTGAGGTTAATGATAATCTTGCAGTTATTAACGGTGTTAAGGAATTTCATGCGGCAAATGTAAACGCAACCGATTTAAGAGGAGGAGCTGCCCTTGTGATTGCCTCTCTTGCCGCTGACGGAATCAGCAGAGTAAATTGTGTTAATTATATCGACCGTGGATATGAGAGTATAGAAAAATCATTGTCTCAAATTGGTGCGGATATTAAGAGGATAACCTATGAAAAACAAAAGGACGAGTAACAAGTCAAATTCAAAACGAGAAAAGGTTAACAGAAATCAGGACTACGACAGAGGTCTTGATGATTTCGGTCTTGAGCCTCCGAGAATTTACAGAGAAACTCAAAAAATGAAGGCTGACACTCAAAGAAAGATAGCTGACACTCATTCTCAAAGAAAGGCTCAAAGGCAGGACGGCAAAAACCTTACAAGAGGTGAAAAAAGAGCCAAGGAAACCAAAAGAAGAAAAAAAAGAAATAAGCTTAGAAAAATTCTTATTTGGTTTACTGCGGTAATTGCATTTATTGCTCTCGGTGTAGTTTTGTCGCTCACTGTTTTCTTCCATATTAACACAATAGAAATTACAGGCAATAAGCTTTATCCTAAAGAGGAAATATCAAAGCAATGCACAATAGATATTGGTGAAAATCTCTTTATGTCCGACACAGATAAGGCAAGAAAGACAATAGAGCAAAATCTTCCGTATGTTTACGATGCGGTTATCACAAGAAGACTTCCCGACAAAATACAGATAAGTATTAAGGAAGCAAAGCCTGCATATTCTATTAAATGCAAGGATAAAACATATATTTTACTTGATGACAGATTTAAGGTGCTTGAGATGGGTGCTCAAGCATCATCAGGCATAATAATCCAAAAGGCACAGGTTAAAAGCTCTGTGCCGGGTAAAACAATTGAGTTTAAAAATAAGGATGTAAGCGATTGCCTTACAAAGCTGGCTCAGGTTGTAAAGGATAACAAATTTGATGAAATTACTGCTATATACAGTAATAATATAGGCGATAATTACGCGGTTTATGACGGTAGGAT